>CALWNT010000048.1 GCA_944382885.1 uncultured Clostridia bacterium
CAATCTCGTTTCATTTGCGGATCACTTCCTGTTTCCTTTCGGATAATATGAGGGAAACGCTCCATTATCAAATTTGATGACGGAGCAGTGTCCTCCTAAAATCTTTCTAAGCAATCACGTTGCTTATCCTTGATACAGGCGTTTTGATGATCACCACCTCCTTTGCGGTGATATCAATCACCCATAAAACAAAAAAGCCGGTACCAATCGTTTTGTGAGCGATTGATACCGGTTCTTTTAGCCCTTATGCTCCCTGTTGTTTGCAGAGCCTTCTGATCTTCTGCTCATATCCGGCAACTGCAGTTGACCTGGAGGCAACTGCCGGGCAAAACATCTGCAAACAACTCTGCCAATTCTGCCACAGTTACATTCCTTCCATCCGAATGGATTCGTCTTCTTCTGGGATATATGCCGATTGACAGGCGTCCTCTCCGAGCTCCTCCAGCAGTTCGTTGAACTGCCCGGCGTCCGCGCAGTCCCGTATGCCGAAGTCCGCGCAGAGCTGGCGGTAATAGTCCAGTTCCATTTCATCCCGATCCATGAGGAGGTTTTCGTTTAGTTCGAGCCATGCCTTTCCCTTTTCAAAGCAGGCACAGAGCGAAGTGGGAAAACCGCCTGTCTGATCGCATTGAAAATCCGGCGAAATATGAATCTCTGAAAAATCGGCATCGGCTTTGATCGCCTGGAGCTGCTTTGCAAATTCATCATACGTCATAACTGCATACCTCCCGAATCCTCTTGTTCGATGGATGTATCTTCTTCCTCCTGCTCTGTAAAATCTGTTTCCATGAATTCCTTTGGCGTCAAGCGGTAACCAAGGAAATTGGGAGAGGAGTCATCGTCAAAGACAAAATATCCCGCGTCACCGAAATCGAGCGGCGCTTTCAGCAGGACAGTCCCGCCGTGGTTGACAAGAACATGCGGTTCAATGCTTGAAAAACAGATATCTTCGCCCTCCCGCAGGTCATATTTATATAAGCCTTCCGGCAGTTCCTGTTCGACCACTCTGCCATTGGTAAAAAGGGCGGTCTGACCAAGCACCTCTACAACCTCTAATTTTTCATCGGTGAGGTTCTTCGCGGCCAGTTCCCTTGTCTGCTGCCCGTCATAGGGTACAAGTTCAAACAGAGAACGCCCGCGGGCAGAAATAATGCCGTAATCAGTAGCCGCAGCACCAAGACGGTCAAGCAGCCTTTTGCTGTCATCCCAAGCAGCAATGGAAGAGAGCCATTTCGCATCAAACTTTGTGTCCAAATGCATTTGCAGGTACTCTTTGAAAAACTGTTCCTTATTATTGGAATATACGGACAACTCATATTCGTCCAAATGCTCCGCGTCATCCAAAAGCCTCTGAACATTCAGATGAGGAAGATGCGCTTCCGCGGCAAGCACTGCTTTAAATTTGACTTGACCGGCCGGCGGCATATGGAGCATGATCTGTGCAAGACGGTTGAAATCTTTAAAATCCTCCATATCTCGGAAGTTGCTTTCTGTGATCTGCGGGACAGAGGATTCAAAGCCGGTGCATTCACATTCTTCAATGGTATTTACATGGTGCCTGTGTGCGGTTTCCGCCGCTTTTTCCGCTGTTGCGGGAAGGTTGATCCACTCGTCATCGGCTATCTGCAGGCGGAACGCAAACCACTCGGCCGGCGGTTCTTCACTGGGCAGAGTTTTCCCGTCATAAATTTCCGGCGCTTTGTAATCACCGGCGACTACATAGTGGCCGTCAACAAATACGCCGCCGTCGTTTTCCCTTTGCATCCTGCCGGCTTCCTTTTTGTTCAGCAGGTACAGCGACTGTTCCGGTATGGCGCTGATATCCTCATTCAGATCGTTTTCAATTATAAACGCTCCGAGCTGCTCGTCTGTTCCCACGTTTGAGGCTATCATAACACCGTCCAAATCATAGGTGCTGTTAATCAGGTCTTTCATGCTTACCAAATCGTCCATATCCACATTTCTGCTGACTACGGCACGGTAAATCAGCCGCTGTTCTTCCGGCATCCCGGCAAGGCGTTTTGCGAGGAAGTTCAGTTCGTCAACAGTCGGAGAATCCAAACGGCATTCACACAATTCCGGCAAGATTTTACATCTGTAAACATCTGCCTCGATATATGCATCTCTGTCGTTGACCCGGATTTTCTGCAGAGCGTCAAGGATTTCATATCCTTCGGCAGGCAGTTCCAGTGATACATAATAATATCTGCCGCTCGCCGGATCTTCTGCCGACAGTTCAAGCGTCATGATTTTTTCTTCCATGCGGTTCTCCTTTCTCACATCGATAAGGTATTTTTCATCATTTTCGTTCCTTTCCGCAAACCAATTACCTTCCGAAGTAACTCTTTATTTCATCCATCCGCTCCATCTGCATCACCTTAAATGGACATCTTCGATTGCAATGACCGCAGTGAATGCAATCAGTTGCCGTTTTTCCAAGAGTCATATAGTGTTCCTTGGCCAAAGTGTCGCCCTGAACGGCAAGGTCATAATACTTATTGATAAGCCCGATGTCAAGACCTGCAGGGCATGGATGGCAGTGTTTGCAATATACGCATTTCCCTATTGATTCATCGGGAGTAAGCCTACTGATGAGGGAATAATCACGTTCTTCCGTTGTTGCATCAAAATAGGACAGGATTTCCTTTAGCTGCTTTACATTGCCCGGACCGCCGAGAACGGTCAGAACCCCGGGCTTATCAAGCGCATATTGTATGCACTGTGCAGTTGTCATTGCTGTATGAAAGGGAGATTGTTTGGCATCCAGAAGCTGTCCCGCATTAAAGGGCTTCATAACCGAAATGCCAACCCCTTCTTTTTCACAGCGGCGGTAAAGGCTTTGCCTTTCCCCATCGCTTCCGATGGCATAATCACCTTGCCCGTAGTCATACATCGGGTTAATGGAAAACATCAGCATATCAAGGATATCCTTATCCAACACTTTATTAGCAAGCTCAGGGGAATGGGTGGAAAGGCCAATATGCTTTACTACGCCCTGCGCTTTCATGTCCATCAAGTAATTCAATATCCCATTTTTTTCGTAAGCAATTAAATCCGCTTCCTCGTCAATGCAATGAATGAACCCAAAATCAATGTAGTCGGTTTTTAATTTTTCAAGCTGCCATGCAACAGATTTTTTGACTGTATCCAAATTTGTCGTCCAGCCGTATGCGCCTGTCATATAGTTAGCGCCGAAATGCACCTGAAGCATCGCGTTCTGCCTGCGCCCCTCTAGTGCTTTTCCATACGCCGAAAAAATGCTTGCGTGACCGCCCGCCATATCAAAAAAGTTTACACCTGAGTCCAATGCAAACTGTACTGTTTCAATAATATCACTTTCGGGTTGTTCTCCAATCACAGAAGAGCCCATACCAATCACGCTGATTTCTTCCTCTCCGTGAGGAAGTCTACGATATTCCACACAAATACCACCTTTCCATTACATTGACTGTAGCAGCACTTCCCGCACATCCTCTTTAGAAAGCACTTTATAGCCCCCTGCATAATCAGCGTACCATTTACAATATCATCAATCATTTCCGCTGTCACGCCAATTTCGGAAAGCTTTGTGGCAAGGCCCAGCTCTTTCATCCACGCTCCCATTGCGGACAAGCCTTCTTCGGCAAGCTGTTCCTCAGTCTTTCCCACAGGAGAAATGTTCCAAACATTCACGGCAAAACGGGCGAACTTTTTAATACCGTAAGGCATAATCATTTTATAGTACGGCAAAGAAACCGCTGACAAGGTCATACCGTGTGTAGCGTTACTGCAAGCTCCCACCGACTGACCAAGCATATGCACCATCCAATCGGTACTTTTTCCTCTTGACACCAGAGTATTCAGCGCCCAAGTTGCCGCCCACATAAGGTTGCTTCTCGCTTCATAATCATTCATATCTCTGATTGCAATGCGGCTGGAATGAATCACGCTTTTCATCAAGCCTTCACTGATATAATCACTCGTATTGTCGTCATCACCGGAAAAATATTGTTCGCATATATGGTTGAAAATATCGTAGACACCCGCAACCATCTGATATTTAGGAATGCTCATCGTGTATCTTGGATTTAAAATAGAAAATCTCGGCATAATTTTTTCATCCGCAAACACATGACCGATTTTCAGCTTTTTTTCGGGATAAGTGATAACCGCGCCTGCATTCATTTCCGAACCTGTTCCAACCATTGTAAGCACAACTCCGACAGGAACAATTTCACATTCAGGCTCTTCAAATCGAGCATAGTATTTTTCCCACGGATCTTCATCGCAGTGAATGGAAACAGACAGAGCTTTGGCATAGTCCACTACCGAGCCGCCGCCCACAGCAAGAATAAAATCCACCTGATTCGTGTTTGCAATTTCAACACCTTCGTAAAGCTTATGAATGGTCGGGTTCGGCATAACGCCTGCTATCTCTGACACAGTTTTACCCGCGGATTTTAAGATACTGATAATTTCATCATAAATTCCGTTTTTCTTAATGGAGCCGCCGCCGTAAACAAGAGCAACATTGTCTCCGTATTTTTCCAATTCCACTGTTAAATTTTGAAGAGCGTCCTCACCGAAATATAGTTTTGTGGGATTACAATATGAAAAATTTCCTAACATAAATATCCTCCTTGACTTCTGTTTAATTTCAGTATAACATTAAACTTAAGTTTAACGTCAATGCCTTTTGAAAAAATTTTTAAAAATAAGGAGCATACATATGGAAAAAGAAAAATACACCATTAAAGATGCAGCTAAACTGATGGGTGTGCCGACCAGTACAATCCGCTATTATGACAAAGAGGGATTACTGCCATTTATGAAGCGAATGGCGTCAGGTTATCGAATTTTTACTGAAAAAGATCTCGCCACACTTCGTATCATCAATTGTCTGAAAAAAACCGGTATGCCCATAAAAGAGATTCGCCAGTTCAGCGATTGGCTGGAACAAGGAGATGCTTCCTTACAGCAAAGATATGAAATGTTTTTGGAACGCAAACGGGCTGTGGAAAAACAGATGGCCGAATTGCAGGAAATTTTAGATACTGTCAACTATAAATGTTGGTATTACGAAACTGCAATTGCTGCCGGGACAGAAAAAATCCATCAATCCAACGCACAACAGTATTTTGACAATTCCTGTTTGGAAAAAAGCACCTCAAACAGTTGATATTCCACTTTGTTCTCCTTGATGACACAACCCTTCTGCTCTCGCTAGGCCAATGAAAAACCGGAGAAGGCAACTTTGCTCTCTCCGGTTCCTTCTATTTTTCGTTCAGCAAACTGTCATAACAGATACGATGATTTGATTTTAAATATCATCACATTTCGGTTTCAATCTTTTATTGCGGTAACAACTGCAGATTTGAAAGTTTGTATTCACTCTGCCTTGGATAGGCGCCGTCTGGTTTTTAGAAACGCTTTTTATTAACCAAGTCTTTCATACTTTATTCTGCTTTCTTTTTACAGAATCTCCAGA
This sequence comes from uncultured Clostridia bacterium, assembly GCA_944382885.1. Classification (GTDB taxonomy): domain Bacteria; phylum Bacillota; class Clostridia; order Oscillospirales; family Ruminococcaceae; genus Massiliimalia. The sequence continues at coordinate 5,468 of CALWNT010000048.1, forward strand.
AAACCGATGTTCCGATTGCAAATTTAGTCAATACATCGAAATAGGAGTACGAATCGAAAGATTCGTACTCCTATTTCTGTCTTACAATGCCAAAGAATTTATTTTATCTATGTCGGCAAACAAAAACATTCTATTTTGATTTTTGTCCGTAATAAGCGCCGGGGCCGTGCTTTCTTCTAAAATGCTTTTGAAGCAACACCTGCGGCATCGGCTGCGCAGCGCCATTTTGAAGCATTTGCGTATGAAAGGCCATCATCGCCACTTCTTCCAGAACCACCGCGTTATGCACCGCTTCAAAGGCATCTTTTCCCCAGGCGAAAGGGCCGTGATTTTTGACCAAAACCGCCGGGATCTCCTGGGGATTCTTCCCTTCAAAGGCCTCAATAATCACTGTTCCGGTTTCCTTTTCATATTCCCCTTCAATTTCCTCCCGGGTCATATCCCGAGTGCAGGGGATCGCATCCGCGAAGTAGTCCCCGTGGGTCGTCCCCAAAGGAGGAATCTCTACCCCGGCCTGCGCCCAGGAGGTCGCCCATCTGGAGTGAGTATGGACGATCCCACCGATCTGAGGAAAAGCCCGGTACAATTCCAAATG
>CALWNT010000049.1 GCA_944382885.1 uncultured Clostridia bacterium
GTCGACCATCAGCAGCTTGACCTCGTCCGGCGTAGCTTTATATAAAATACTCATAATAATCGAGTTGATGCAGACCGATTTCCCCGAACCGGTGGAACCGGCAATCAGGATGTGGGGCATCTTGGCAATGTCGCAGACCATTTCCGCGCCGGAAATATCCTTTCCCAACGCTACCGTCAGCTTGCTCTTGGCGCCCTGAAAGGCCTTGCTGTCCACAATTTCCCGCAATGTCACGGTTTCGGTGTGCTTGTTCGGCACCTCGATCCCGACAGCGGCCTTGTTGGGAATCGGCGCCTCGATGCGCACCCCGGCCGCCGCCAGATTTAGAGCGATATCGTCCGCCAGGTTGGTGATCTTGCTGATCTTGACTCCGGCGGAGGGCTGAAGCTCATACCGGGTGACTGTAGGTCCTCGGCTGATATCGATAATTCTGGTCTGCACGCCAAAGCTTTTGAGGGTGTTCACCAAAAGCTCGGCGTTGTTTTTCAGTTCCCCGCTCAAATCGCTGTTCTGACGGTTGACCGGCGCTTTTAAAAGGCTCAAAGGCGGATAGTGGTAAATTGGCAGCTGCCGCGCCTCCTGGGGCGGCTGGAAAGCCGGTTCCTTTTTCTGCTCGGATGATCTCTCCCCAGCTTTTTCCGTCCCGGAAGCCCCGACGGGTTCCCCGGCATAAGAACGAGGCGGCGGAGCCTTGTCCGGCAGCGCGTTTTGCACCAACTCGTCCAGCAGAGCGCCGGGAGCGCCGGATTCCTCTCCGTCCTCCGGAACAGGGACGCGGGAAGCCTCGTCCCCCTCCATTTCAGGTATTTCTGTCTGTAAAGGTATTTCACCTGACACGCCTTTTTGCTCTTCCAAAGAGGCTTCTTCCTCCGAAAAATCGGGGGAGGAAGCCCCTTCCGTTTTCTCCCCCGCGAAATCCGGCTGCCCCCTGCACTCCCGCACAACCTGCAAAAAGGCCTCGATGGGATTCTGCTTTTTCTTTTTTGGTTCTTCCGCGGAAATCGGCTGAGGCTTGGGAGAGGAAACCGGATGCTGGGGCATTTCTTCCTCCGGGTCCGGGCCTAAATCCACGTCGATGTTAAACCGCTGTTCCCGGCGAATCTCTTTTTCCTCCCGGATCTTCGCATAGCCCTCCTCCATTTTCCGCACCGGCTTGGAAACCGTGCGGAACGCTTCCAGCAGATTGGTGCCGGTAATCAGCAGGGTAAAAGCGAATAAAAACAGCAAAATCAGAACGGAAGCCCCAACTCTGCCGCAGGCTTCCAACAGCGGCCAGCCTAAAAAGATGCTGAATACCCCTCCGCTTTTGAGTTCGATCCCCTTCTCGTACAGCTCCTTGGCGCAGTCGACAAAGCCGGTATGGCTGTACCCGCCGATAAACAGCACCTGGATCATGCCGCAAAGCAGGCACAAAAAGACAAGCCCCTGCCAAATCTTGTGCCGGAGTTTGCCCATATTTTCATCGATGGTCGCGCAGATTGCCACATACACAAACAGAACTGGCAGGACAAATACGCCGATTCCAAACAGGCCCAATAAAGCGGTATGTACCTGATACCAGATATTTTGCCCCTTAATGACAATCAGCGCCAAAAGCAGCAGGCCTAAAGCAAACAGCAAGATCGCCCAAACCTGGCGCTTTCTGTGTTCTTCCTGTTTCTGCCTCATCAGCGCGGCGGCCGACTGTTTTTTTGCCCCGGTCGTTCCGGTCGTTTTCGAAGCCGTCTTTTTCGCCCCCGCCCCGGGCTTTTTTCCTCCTCTGGAGGAAGAGGCCGCAGGCTTTTTGGCCGTTTTCTTTTGCGTTGTCGTTTTTTTGGCTGCCATAAATCATCTTTCCGCCCCAAAGGAAGATCCCGTCCGCAAAAACTTTTGTTCGCATCCTAAGACGGCCCTTTTCCTTGGGGAAGAAGGTCTCCTTCCCTTTTGATTTCTTAAACATTTATTTTAATAGTCTTTTCTCATTTTTACAAACGGAACTGTCTCCCCCTGTTTGCAGGGGGTGGGACAGAGCGAAGCTCGCTCTGAATTTGGTTTGTCGGGGTTAAGTCCCCGACGGTGCTTTTTTCCAGAACTTCGCCCGTTCTGGACTTGGCTTCCGGGGAAACTGACATTCTGCTCCGTATCCAGTTAGGAGTCAATCTCTTAGATTTCGCAATACCCCGGTGGTTTTGGTTCGAAAACGTTCTCCGGGCTGACACCACGATATCTAGACCCGTATCTGCTATAAAGAGAAAAACCAGTTTTCGTTTTCCTTCTGGCTTTTGCTGGACTTGGAGCGTGGTATCACTTCCTCTTGGTTCCAAAACAATCACACCGGGGCTTAGCCTCCCCGGCGAGGGGCACGTTTTTGGTAACTTTTGACGTGAATCAAAAGTTACCCGTCGAGTCGGGGGCGGAACCCTGACAAGCCGAGTACAGAATAGGCTTCGTTCTGTTATAAAGGCTCTGGGAGCCAAGTCAAGAACTGGCTAAGTTCTGTGAAAAAACTTTGTCGAAAGCGGAACCCCGACAAACTGAGTTCAGAACAGGTTTTGTTCTATCAACAAAACCAAAAATGCGGACAGAACCATTCTGCCCGCAGCTGCTACCAATCTACCTTTTTCCCAATTTCATAATCCGGGTTGAGGTAATCCTTCAAATCTGTCGAGATCACACGGGTTAATATGGTCTTATTGTTATATTTTACACCCTCGAGGACACAATTCGCAACCTTTTTATACGAATATTTTTCTTTTTTTTCCGTCAGAAAAATTTCGTTTTCATCAACAATGGTGTAGAGCATCCTCTTTTTCCCCCTTTTTTTCTCTTTCGTCAATCATTTGATAGAGACAGGCGATCGCATCGGACAACCCTCCCAGCCGGTCGATCAGGCCCTCTTTCACCGCGTCAACGCCGTTCAATACCGTCCCCACGTCCATCGCCAGCTCGCCGGTGGTCATCATCAGCTGGGTAAACCGCTCCTCGCTGATTTTGGAATTGTTGGTTACAAAACTGACGATTCTGTCCTGCATCTTTTCAAAATAGGAGAAGGTCTGAGGTACGCCCAATACCAGTCCGCTCATCCGGACGGGATGGATCGTCATGGTGGCGGAGGGGACGATAAAGGATTTTTTCGAGCTCACCGCCAGAGGCACGCCGATGGAATGCCCGCCTCCCAGCACCAGGGATACGGTGGGCTTGGTCATTCCGGCGATCAGCTCCGCGATTGCCAGCCCGGCCTCCACGTCTCCTCCCACGGTATTGATCATGATAATCAGCCCCTTGATGTCCGGGTCCTCTTCAATCGCCACCAGCTGCGGGATCACATGCTCATATTTGGTGGTTTTATTCTGAGAGGGCAGGATATAATGCCCTTCCACCTGCCCGATAATCGTCAGGCAGTGGATCAGATGCTTTCCTTTGGTGGTGACGGAGCCCATTTCCACAATATCGTTTTCGGCGCTGGGAGCGTTTTCCTCCGGCTGTGCTTCCTCCGACTCCTCCATCTCCTCTTGGTTGACCGGCATGGTGATCACCGGCGCTTTTTCTTCCAGCTTCTCCTGCTGTTTTTTCTTACCCTTTTCCTTTTTCATGCATCCGATTCCTTTCCTGTGTACTTAAGTACCTTTCTTTGGAATTAGTATCGGAAGATGAGGGGCAAATTATTCTCTTTTTTCAAGATTGCCGAAATTTTTGAGAAAATAAGCAGGCAGGACGATGGGCGATATCCGCAAAATGGCAATCAGCCGTCGCCCTTTATTTCCGCTCCTTTCCGGTCATCTCCTCCACAGAAAGGGAAAAGATCAGCACAGAGCGGGTCATTTCCTCGGTAAAGGCAAATTCCTTGTCAGTCTGATGCCGCATCAAAAGGGAGAGGGCGCGGCATTTTTCCTTTTCGGTCTTGGGAAAATGGAGCGTCCCCCTGCCCATTATACTGGCAAAGCGAAAGCCGTACTCACAGGGAGTGGCGCCCGGCGCCAATTCATGTCCGCAGTCCATTTCGAAGGAGACTGTCCCGCCCTCTTTGAGCAGGGAAACCTTTTTCCCTTCTTTGGCGCTGTGGAAATAGAACACCGGCAGCTCCCCTTCCCAGTCGCAACCAAAATTCAGCGGATAGATCAGCGGCAGATCGCCGTCCATCAATGCAATCCGGCAGACCTTACAGCGGCTGAGAATGGACAGCAGATCTTCTTTTGACGTCACTTCACGGTCTTTTCGTCTCATCGTTCGTTCTCCTTTTTGAAATGAATTTTCCGATCGGCGGAAATTTATTTTTGATTGAAACATTTTTCCTTACAACTTTCTTTCAGAGAAAGAAACAGCTGGGAGCACCGGCTCCCAGACTCCGCCCAACCTTTGTGACTCAACAAGTTGAGTTGCCCAACAGATTGGATAAAGGGCGCCGGGGTGAACCGCCCGGCAAACAGGAGGTCAGAACCAACTTGGTTCTGGAAAGACAGTTCTATTTCTTCCATCCCCATAAAAAGATTCCGGGGAAATTCCCCGGAATCCTCGTAAGCCCTCGTTACCTTTCGCCAAAGGTCCAGGTGCGCTGCCAGGAAGCCGTCTCTCCCGGCGCAACGTCTTGCTTAAAATAAAGCTCCGTACAGATACAATGTTCAATTCCCCAAAGCACCACTTTCCCTGGGACAAAGGACAAAGATTCTGTCAGAAAAGCCTGGCTGCGGTCATGAAAAAGCTTCCAGTAATAGCCCTCCTGGGGAAGGATGTCCCCCTGCTCCAGAATCTGGAACCAGGTTTTCCCTTCCATAGCCTTCAGCCAGTGCATGGTCTGCCCCTCTACAGAAACGATTCCGTCCAGCGGTTTGTGATCTCCCAGATAGAAGACGTTCCCCTCCAACTCTTTGATTTTCCCATTAAAAGGCAGCTCCAAATGATATCCCGCGCCTACCGGCAGATGGTCGATGCAGACAAAATTATGCTGATATTCCTGCAAGGGAATGGTTTTTTCCCCGGTATTCTCAAAGGTTTCGGTCAGAATCAGACGGTTCTCCTCCACCCGATATTCCTTTTTCACCCTGGCGGCATAGCCAAGACAGGGCTTGGGTTCTTCGGTAAAAACAATGCGGTCGTTTCCCTGTTCCACCGATACCTCAAAAGGTTCTGTGCCGTACTGCCGCCAAACCGAATGCTCGCCGCCCTCTTCCCGCTGGGTCAAAAGTCCCACGCCGAACTTCGGGAATTGTTCTTTGGGTTCTGCCTGGGGGGCAATGCCGGGCGTGATAAATTCTCCGCAAAGCCCCAGCCCCCAGGTGGTGACCCGTCCCGGAATCAGCTGTTCCGGCACGCAGAAGGTGTGTTTCCCGTCGAGTACCACCTCGTTGACCACGCCGCAGGCGTCAAACCGCTCGCTGACCCTCGGCGTTCTCGGCAGCATAAAATTGACGGAAAGTCTGTTGTTTCGTATGGTATGCGTATCCATTCTTTTCCCCTCCATTTTCTTTCCCCGTCGGATGGCCACAAAACAGACGGTTCCCTGTTCTATTCTGTTTCAGGCCCTTTTCTTTTTTCTTATTGTAGCATATTCCCGCAAAAAGAAAAGGGGGTGTTTTTTATTTTTGGAAATGATTTTTTACAAAAAACAGAAATTTATCTTACAGAACCAGACTGGTTCTATACTTGGCTTATGGGGGCGTCGGCCCCCAAACCCCGAGTTTCTTTTGCTTGCCCAAAAGAAACCAAAAGGGCACCGCTCAGTCGCCGCGGGGGCTTAGTGTGGGTCTATCAAGTGTTCTTCTAGCCATGCTAAGAAGGAAAAATTTAGTTTATCCCTCGGGCTGACGGTTATTTTGGCAGAAACTAATATTTTCCGTTGTACTCCGTTAGGAGTCAACTTTTTAGACCCACTCCAAGCCTTCACGGCGTTTGAGTGAAGCGTTTTGCCTACTTTGACGCTGATCAAAGTAGGCCGCGTGCGGGGCGGCTCCCCGCATAGCTTTCTTCTTTCTCTAAAAGAAAGTGATAGAGAAAAAGTTCTTTTTAAATAGAAAGATAAATTTCTGTTTAAAAAGGAAAAGCCCCCTATGCAAATGGTTTCCCCCATTCGCATAGAGAGTTCTGATTTTCCATTTCATAAATCAGTCTTTTTTCCGGTATTTCTCCTGCCAGTTACGAGGAGCCTTTGGACATTACTCGCCGCCGGGAAAACCGCGGGAAGGAGGATCTGTAAGCTTGGTGACATAGTTTCCGTCAAAACAGGCGAAGCAGAACTGGTCAGAGCCGTAAACCTCCTTCAATTCCTCCAAGGTGAGAAACCGCAGGGAATCCGCTCCCAGCCATTGGCACAGCTCTGTTTCACTGAGCTTGGCGGAAATCAGCTCCTCTTTCTGGGAGGTATCCACTCCGTAAAAGCAGGGATACCGAATCGCAGGAGAAACGATGCGGACATGGATCTCCTTCGCCCCCGCATCCCGAAGTAAGGACACGATCCGCTTGGAGGTAGTGCCCCGGACAATGGAATCATCTACCAGGACGATCCGTTTTCCCTGCACCACCGGACGATTGGCAGAAAGCTTCAGCTTCACCGCCATCTGTCTCTGCTGCTGGGTAGGCTTGATGAAGGTTCTCCCCACATACCGGTTTTTAATCAGTCCCATCTCATAGGGAAGCCCTGCCTGTTCGCTGTATCCCATCGCGGCGGAAAGGGAGGAATCCGGCACCCCCACCACGATATCCGCCGAAAGCACACCCCGATCCTTTTTCGCCAGCATCTCCCCGGTTTTTTTGCGCACGGTGTGGACGCTCTGTCCCCCTACCGAGCTGTCCGGTCTGGAGAAGTAGACGTATTCCATGGCACAGAGCCGCATCCGGCAATCTTCGGCATAAAAATGAGATTCCACCCCATTTTGGGAAAT
>CALWNT010000050.1 GCA_944382885.1 uncultured Clostridia bacterium
AATAACTATCTATCACTCTTCGCATACGCCGCGAACGCGCGGTAGGTCATATAGACATCCAGCTTTGCTGTTACTTCAAAGGGAGCATGCATGGAGAGCACCGGCACGCCAACGTCTACTACGTCCACATTGAGGTTTGCCACATACTGGGCCACGGTTCCGCCGCCGCCTTGGTCTACACGGCCAAGTTCACCGATCTGCCAGATCACGTGATCCTCATTCAAAATCCGGCTTACCTCGCCCATAAATTCAGCGGAAGCATCGGAAGTACCGGATTTGCCTCTAGCGCCGGTGTATTTGCTGATTACAACGCCGTAATTGAGATAAGCGGTATTATTCTTTTCAGACACTTCCGGGAAGGTGGGATCAAAGCCCGCGTTTACGTCCGCAGACAGGCAGGTGGAATGAGACAGCACCGTGCGTCCTTCTACACCATAGGGCTTCGCCAAATCCGCAATAAAGTAACGCAGGAAAGAGGAATTGAGCCCGGTATTTCCGTCTGACCCGATTTCTTCTTTATCCGCGAAAACAGTAACCAATGTGCGTTTCGGCGCTTGGCATTCCAGAGAAGCCATAAAGGAAGTATATGCGCAAACACGGTCGTCCTGTCCATAGGAGCCTACCATACTCCGGTCAAGTCCCAGGTCTTTTGCCGGGAAGGAAGGTACCATTTCCAATTCCGCGGTCATGAAATCTGCTTCTGTCATGCCGTATTTTTCGTTCAGCAGACGGATCAGGTTGAGTTTTACTCGCTCACTGACTTCATCGTCTTTAAAGGGAAGGCTACCTACCAATACGTTTAACTCTTCCCCTTTAATCCCTTCCTGAAGAGAGCGTTTCATCTGATCTGCGGCCAGATGGGGCAGCAGGTCGGTGACACAGAATACCGGGTCTCCCGCCTCTTCTCCGATGGATACCTCTACCTTTTTGCCGTCCTTGGTCATCACGACGCCGTGGAGGGACAGCGGGATCGCGGTCCACTGGTATTTTTTAATGCCGCCATAATAATGGGTCTTGAACATCCCAAACTGGGCTTCTTCATACAGTGGCCGGGGTTTCAGGTCAAGACGAGGGGAGTCGATATGAGACGCAATGATATTCACGCCGTTTTCTATCGGCTGAGTCCCAATAACAGCCATAATCAACGCCTTGCTTCTGTTGTGGTAGTACACTTTCGCACCGGCTTCGTATTTTTTATGATAATCAAAAGGCTCATAGCCATGCTCTTTTAAAATCTTTACCAGATAAGCGGAAGCTTCCCGCTCTGTTTTGCCGGCGTTCAAAAATGCCTTGTAGCCTTCACAGAACTCCATCGCCTTCTGAATCTCTTCCTGAGGCAGTACATCCCCCATATTTTTGGGGTTGAGGCAAAGCTCTTCCTTGAGCTGTTTCCCAACTGTTTTCGCATCCATTTGAATAACCTCCTGACATGTTAGAAAGAAACGCCGGACCAACCCTGGGCGTTCTTATTTTATTTTAAAGGGTTTGCGCCCTCTTTTCCATACATTTTTTGATATTGCTGATAGTTTCCCATCACTTTATCCACGTAATAGCTGGTTTCCCCATAGGGAATGTGGGATAGGGTTTTCCCGTCGTTGGAATAAGCGGGGTCCTGAAGCCACTGATTCGTGATACCCCGTCCGGCATTATAGGCCGCCAGAGCAACCTCCCACTCCTCAAATTCATTCAACAGATAAGAGAGGAAAAAGGTGCCGTAACGAATATTCATCTCCGGATCGTATAGATCCTCGTGCACCTCGCCTCGATCTGCCTTGTCAAGCTTGCTGGAAATCCAGTCAAAGGTATCCGACGTGATCTGCATCAGCCCTAAGGCGTTATCCTCCGACTTGGCATCCGGCTGAAAATTACTCTCTGTCTTGATTACCGCATAAACAAGGTAAGGGTCTACCTGATATTTTTCCGCATATTTCTCCACATACTCGCTGTATTTTTCCGGATAAAGAGCGGAATCCACTTTATTCACACTCAATTTCATCAAACCGGCCAGGGCTACCAGTCCCAATAAGGTACAACAAACCCACAGGCCGCGCTTTTTATTCTTGGTTTTCTTTCTCCTTCTAGTTCTGCTCATCGGCTTTCTCCCCAGCAAGATGCTGCAACCCGTTCCGCTTCACGGCAAAGGTCTTCGATACTTCCTTGATTTTCAATCACATATTGGGAACGGTCGATATAAAACGCATCGTCCATTTGAGCAGACATCCGTGCCGCCGCGGCTTTCTCGCTGAGATTGTCACGCTGCAAAATCCGCTCCATGCGGACGGATTCCGGCGCGATGACACTTACTACAGCGTCACAAAACTGCTCTGCACCACTTTCAAATAAGGTAGGAGCGTCCAACAAAATATGCTCTTTCCCCGCATGGAGCAACCGCTGCTTTTCCGCTTGAATCTCACTGAGGATCGGCGGATTCATAATCCCGTTGAGCTTTTCCAAATTACTGCGGTCTGCAAATGCCTTTCCGGCGAGCTTTTTGCGGTCGATTTCCCCATTGGACAGGATCTCTTCTCCAAAAGCCAAACACAACGCCTGAATCACCTCTGGACGCTTGATTACCTCTCTCGCAAGAAGATCACAGTCGATGAGAGCGGCTCCCTGTTTCACCAAAAAATCGCAGACAGTGGACTTCCCGCTCCCGGTCTGCCCGGTGAGTCCCAGCGTAAAGCCACCTGCTTTCTGAACCTGAAATCCGCAGGCACGCAGCAGTCGGTTATACACCGCCATGCCCACTCCCTTTTTCGAAGGAACTCTGGCATACACCGTATCCAAATCGCTTTGATCGATCTCCCTCAAGACGTCAAACAGCCGGTTGGCCTGGGAAGCGCTGTCCTTCTCTTCTCCAAACGTGAAGCAAGGAAGAGAAAATCCCCCTTCCTCCCCGGCGAATACCAAAACACCGGTCTGATCAGTCTGGCGGGCGGCTACATACGTTTGAAATTCCTCAAGAGAGCCTTCTACCATGATGACGTTGGCCGCAGGAGAATAATGCTTGTATTTCATCCCAGGAGAAGCCGCTTTCGCCCCGTCATCCAACCTGGAGAATACCCCGTCGTCCACCGTCACAGTGGAAACCACCTGTAAAAAATCCTCTACCGTAATGCCTCCCGGCCGCAGGATCTTCACCCCGTCCTCCAGCACCAGCACCACTGTAGACTCCAACCCTACCGAGGACTCTCCCCCATCCAGGATATACCGAATTTTCCCCTTTAGGTCATGGTAGACATGCTCCGCCGTAGTCGGACTGGGCTTGCCGGAAACATTGGCAGAGGGCGCCGCCAAGGGCACGCCGCAGCTTTTGATCAGTTTCCGCGCCACCGGATGGCTGGGCATACGGATTCCTACCGTATCAAGCCCCGCCGAAACGATGGAAGGTATACGCCCGCTCTTTTTCAGGATCATCGTAAGGGGGCCCGGCCAAAAGGCCTTCCCTAGCTTTTTCGCCGTTTGGGTCACTTCCGCCGCCACTTCAT
>CALWNT010000051.1 GCA_944382885.1 uncultured Clostridia bacterium
AGCTCGTTTACTGTTTCCTTCAGCTTTTTGGCCTGCTCGTTTTGGGTTTGAATCATATCCAGGATATTTTTCTTGATACTGTTGAGATTGCTGATGTCGTTATATTTTTGGATAAATTCTTTCGAATTTTCCATCGAGGTGATTTCTACGCCAACCCCAGGATGAACCGCCACGATCCCTACATCCTCCAAAATGCACATCGCTTTCCGGATGGTCTCTGGAGACACATTATAGTAACTGGCCAGCGTGGAACGCCCCTTAATCTTTTCCCCCACCTGATATTTTCCGTTTACGATTTTCGTTGCAATATCTACTGCAATCTGCTGGTATACAGGATTTTCAATTCTGGTTCGTCCCATTTATCCACACCCTTTCCTTTTTATCTATGATACAATCTCACAATCTCCGGGCAGTTTCCGTCCCTTCCTGCTATATATTATTATAGGTAACTTTGGAATAAATTGCAAGTCACCGTTATTTTCCGTTCATTTTGTTTTGATCCTTTTGGTTTTAGCGAGATTGGATAGAATCGACAAAAAGAAAAATCCCCGTTATCAAAACGGGGATTTTTAAATTCGAAATCATCAGAAATTAGCCTTCCTGAGGTGCGCCTACTGGGCATACGCCAGCACAAGCTCCGCAGCTGATGCATTCATCCGCATTGATTTCATATTTGCCGTCTCCTGCAGAAATTGCGCTTACAGGACATTCTGCCTCACAAGCTCCGCAGCTGATGCATTCATCACTGATTGTATAAGCCATCGAAATACACCTCCTTTAAAAGGTACGTCACATCAAATGAACTGTTCACAAATAACAAAGCTCATCTTTCTGCCACTCACATTCCCGAAGCATTTTTAGAAAATGCACCTACCTGAATGCAACCTTTATTTTATCACAGAAACCAAAGAAATACAAGATACTTCCCTAAAGTTTCTCAATTTCTCTGTTTTTTCCAAAATGAGGTGCTTTCTAAAGCAAACGGAACACCCTATTTGTCCTCCAAGGAGGAAAGGGCTGCGATCTCGTCCCGATTGACCCGAATCTGAGAATCCCGGAGCAGCACTACCTGGTCTTTGTGGAAACTTCTAGGCGCCGCGTCCGGCTTATCATCCAGACGGATTTTAAGCATTCCTGTCAGCAAATTCACTTCGATCACGTTTCCTTTGCCGTCCGGAGTTTTCACATAAGCCCCTACCTTCGGCGTTTGACGAAGCAACTCTTCATAAACGTTCTGTTCGTATTTGAGACAGCACATCAGCCTGCCGCAGGTTCCGGAAATTTTAGCCGGATTCAGGGAAAGCCCCTGCTCCTTCGCCATTTTAATGGAAACAGGCTGAAATTCTCCCAAAAAGGTGGAACAGCAGAACGGGCGTCCGCAAACGCCAAGTCCCCCCAGCATTTTCGATTCATCCCTTACGCCGATCTGGCGCAACTCGATTCTGGTTTTAAACACCGACGCCAAGTCTTTGACAAGTTCTCTGAAGTCTACCCTTCCGTCGGCAGTAAAATAAAACAAAATTTTATTGTTGTCAAAGGTATACTCCACGTCCACCAGCTTCATGTCCAATTTATGCTTTTGGATTTTTCCCAAACAAATAGAAAAGGCTTCCTTCTCCTTTGCGTGGTTTTTTTCCATCGTCTTCAAATCTTCCTGGTTGGCTACCCGGATTACCGGCTTGAGCGGCGCGATAATTTTATCATCCTCTACCTGGCGGTTCTCCAATACCACTTCGCCGCACTCGATTCCCCGAGCGGTCTCCACAATGACATGCTGCCCGGCAGACACCTGCTCCCCATTGGGGGCAAAATAATATACCTTTCCTACGCTTTTAAATCTAACACCTATTACCTCGGTCATGTAATCCTCCGATTTTACTTTATTTTTCCAACAGAACCATTTTCTACTGGATTTCTGTTCTGAACACAGCCGTCTCCTCAGACGGACTTTTCTATCTATTATACCTGCGCATCAGTCCTGCACAAAGGTATGCACACAAAAGGCTTGGATTCGCATTGGTTTCCAGTTTCATCCGCATCTGCTGCAAAAAAAGGATGATCTCCTGAAGCTGTTTTTGGGTCATTTGTCCTCCAAAAGAATGTCCCGTTCCCGACGTCTCCATACCGCAGCGTTCTAACAAGACCCCGCGAAAGAGCAGTTGCGCCTGTTTTAAAAGAAGCCCCAATTTCACTTTGTCTTTCTCCATCGGGAAAAGAAGTTTCATCAATTCATATTCCTTACCCTGAGAAGCTAAAATGCAGAATTCCTCCGCCGTTTTCTGCATTTTGAGAAAGTCCTCATCCTCTAAAATCTTTTGGGCCTGTCCCAAATTCCCCTCAGAAGCAGCCGCAGCCGCTTCCCGCAAGGACTCCGGCAAATCCGGAAAGCGCTTTGCAAGGGCCGCTCTTATCTCTTCTTCAGACAACGGAAATAACTGAATCGGAACGCCACGGGATACGATCGTCGGGGGAAGCCTGTCGATATTAGGCGCCGTCAGCAGGAACACCGCATGGGAAGGAGGCTCTTCCAGTGTTTTCAAAAAAGCGTTATACGCCCCATCGGTCATATTCTGCACATTGGTAATGATGTAAACCTTTTTCTCGCTTTCATTCGGTTTGATCTGACAGTCGGCCCGAAGCCGGCGGATCTGCTCAATATGAATTGAATTTTTTCCTTCTCCGCCCAAAAGCCAGGTTACATCGGGATGAATTCCCTGCGCAATTTTTTTGCAAGGAGGACAACAAAAACAAGGCTTAGGAAAGCCTTTGCACAAAATCGTCTGCGCGAATCGTTTTGCAAAGGCTTTTTTCCCTAAACCGTCTTCTCCATAAATCAAATATGCGTGCCCGACACGGTTTTCCTCACTTATTTTGCTGAGAAACTGCTGGGCTGTTTGGTTGCCGTAAAATCTTTCGATTTCTTCCATCCGCTAAATCTTTTCAAATCTTTCTACATTGGTTACGAAAATTGTAGCGCCGCCTACTGTTACTTCTACTGGGAATGGAGTATAGGAACCTAAACCGTAGGTTGCAGAAGATGGAACCATCTGAGTTCTTTTCTTACTGTTTGCCTTAATGACGTCAATGACAGCATCAACCTTTTCGTCATCAGTACAAACCATAAAGGTGGTGTTTCCGGACATCAGAAATCCACCGGTACTGGCCAGCTTGGTAGCAAAAAAACCGTTTTTGGTCAGTTGCTTGGAAACAACTGTACTATCGTCATCACTTACAATCGCATAAATTAGTTTCATAGAAATGACCTCCAATCCTTTTAGTGATTTTATTATATCACTTTTAAATAAAAAATTCCACTATTTTCACAAATTTTTTTAATCAGCGGGGTAATTATTTCACCTTGTATCACAACGGGAACGCCTGGAGGACAACTGGCCACCGTTTGAGCGGAAATTCTCCCCACTGCTTCCTCAAGAGAAAGTGTCTTTGCGTCTTTCCAAAAAACTTCGCTGGGCAGAAGTTTTCTCGGAGGAAGCTCATAAGAAAAACGCGAAACCTCTTCTTGCCTTGTCCCGTTGTGCCGCTCAAAGACGGACAAAGCCTCGGTAAGAAGTTCCAATTCTTCCTCAGCGTGAAAGGGAGAACACATCAAAACCGCATACTGGCTGTTTACATATTCACACTCGATCTGATACTTCTTTAAGTGTTCCTGCAATTCCGTGCTGGTACGTCCCATTGCAAGAGCGTCTACCGTAAGCTTGGCAAAATCGTCTCCGCCCTCCAGAAAAGGGATTTCTCTGCGTTTCCACTCTTTCTGCAGTCTTTCCATCCGACGGCGGAAAGAGGAAAAAACTGCCTCTCCCTGCTCGGCAAGGAAGCGATTGCATAAATCAAGAGAGGTCAAAATCAAATAGGAGGGACTGCTGGAGCCGAAATAATGCATCATTTCCTTCGCTTCCTCTTTGGAAAAAGGAAACCCTTCTCCCAAATGAAGATAAGCCCCTCCAGTCAGCACCGGCAGCGTTTTATGGGCGCTGTCACAGCAGGCGGACACGCCTAGATCCATCGGATGTGCGGTTCCTCCGAATTTCAGATAAGCCCCGTGGGCATTGTCACACAACAGCGGTACACCGTACTTTCGGCAGATCCCGGCGATTTTACCTACATCCGCTGTATTGCCCAGATAATCGGGAGAAGTAATATAAACCCCCGCGGCATCACGATGTTCCTCCAGCGCCCGTTGGATCTGCTGGGGGGTACAGAGCCCGCAAATACCATAGCTGTCAGATTGCTCCGGCAGAATCCAAACAGGCTCTATCCCCAGTAACGTACAGGTATGGATAAAAGCCATATGAGCGTTTCTTCCGGCAATGATCTTCTTCCCTCTTTTGGCCAAAAGACCAACCATCGTCTGGATACAGAGGGTCGAGCCGCCGGCGCTGTAAAGGGTATCCCTGGCTCCGAACAGTTTTGCGGCATTCTGTTCCGATTCGCCGATAATCCCCTCCGCTTCATACAGCGCGTCTGCCCCGGTAATTTCTGTAATGTCCCAGGGAAAAACAGCGTCCAAAGGGAAAAACTCTTCCAATGGTTTTCCCTTATGTCCCGGCATAAAAAAGCGGTGAAGCTGTTCGGCGTTTTTTCTCTTAATAAAATCATAGATCGGTGTAGTCATAGTTTCCCCCTGATGATAAGTTCCTAAGACGACATGCGTCTTTCTTCAATCCAGAACTTCTTCTGGAGCAATCATTCACACTGATTTCCAAGAAAGTGTCCAACTTTTCCTAAAAATTCTATTGCATGGGGAAGAAGCTCTTTCGGGAAACGGTAACCGTAGGCAAAGGCTTCAAAGCTAAATACTTCCTGGTATCTGATTTCTTTCAGCGCCTTGCAAAAATCCTTCCATTGTGTGATTCCCAGATAAGGGATGGTGTGTAAATCCAACAGGCCGTCATTGTCATGAACGTGCAACACCTTCAGCCTGTCCCCTAAGATACGGGCAGCATCTGCGGGAGCAACACCGTTTAATACCGCATGCCCGGTATCCAAACAGGCGGCATATCCTTCTCCCAGCTCATCCACCAAACGGGCAAGCTCATGGCAGTCGCTGCAAAAGCTGGGCTGATACCGCTTTTCTTCACTGTTATAGCGAAAAAGGTTCTCCGCCGCCAAAATCACATGGTTTTCTTTGGCAGTCTTACCGAGACTGCGATAAAAAGCAACATTGGCCTCAAATATTTCTCTTTGATGGGATTGGTACTCCATCTCTTCGTGAACCTGAGGATGGATGACAACATAGTTGCACCCCATGATTCCTGCTGCCTCAATGGATTTTAGAATCGTGTCTTCCATTCTCTTCTGTGCTTCCCGATCCGGCAGAAAAGTGGGAAATGGGGCGTGGGCATAGTTTAAGGAGATCTGTGCCTGCTCCGCCGCAGCACGTATCTTTTCTCCCTCTTTTCTCCAGTTCCCATCCTGCCAAAAGTCACTGTCCTGAGGGATGATGTGAAAGCCGTAATCCCCATGAGAAAAGCCGGACCTTTTCAGTAAAGAAAAAGTTTCCTCCGGCGGAAATACCCGAAGTAAGTCCTCTGTTGTTGTAGAAATTTTCATTACGATGTTCCTCCTCTCGCGATGCAGTTCTCTATAAATTTCTGTAGAAAAAGAGCAGTGGCCGAGATTTGATTCCGATTCGACACCAATCCGCCATTTTTCCGCTTCCTCTTTATTATACTGGGAATTGTTTTATTTGCAATCTATTTTTTGGGGTGTGAAAAATCATTTTTATGGATTACATGCGATCGGAAAGGTTCTACTAATGTTTTTCGTGTGTGTCCTTGTGTTCCCACTCTATTCCATAGCGTTCCATCACGGCGGCAAGCTGTTCTTTTTCGGATTGTATCCATTGATTCCACTCTGTATTTTCACGAGTGCCGCCCTTGAATCCCTGTATCGCTAATGCCTGTTTGAGTGATACACGGGTATCTAATCCACGCTTGCTACCAGTAGTGAACGGAACAAAATCAATGTGAATATGCGGCGTTGCTTCGTCCATGTGTAGATGGGCTGAGAATACTTTTAACTGTGGATTTCTTTCCTGAAAGCCTCTATAATATTCATCTAAGACCTGTTTTGCAAGTTGTCCGTTCTCACTTTCCGCACCCATATCGTCTTTATTTCCTATCTGCAAAATGATTTCGTGGAACGATTTTTCCTGCTTAGAATTGCAGATTTTATCATAATAGTTTTTGATTTTTCGGTCTGCTCTTGTCTGCTTATCATTGTGCCTTTTCAGTGCTTCATCAAACAATTCGTGATAGACCTTTTTAATATTCTCGTTGCAATAGAATGATAAATTTCATTTTAAGTAAACGCAAATCTCTGCAAAGCCTCCCTATCTACAATTTCAATACTGCGGTAACAAGTCTTTACATAGCCCTCTTTTACAAATCGGGTCAAAATTTTACTCACGGTGATGCGGGACACGCCTACCAAATTTCCGATCTCTTCATGAGTATAATGAATCAGCAGCCTATTTCCTTCCCGCGCGGCAGAATTGATTAAAAGCTGTGCGATTCGCTGATCCGCCTGCTGAAAGGTCATTCCATCCACCTGTGCAGAAAGCATCCGCACGGTTTTGGAGAGCTCCCGCAAAAGATCAAGCGCCAGCATGGGGTGCTCCCCAATCAAGCGCAGCAGCATTTCCTGATCGATCGAAATAATCTCCGACTTTTGCGTGGTTTTGGCAGAAGATACCCGGGGAAGCCCGTCGAAAAAAGAAGCCTCCCCTAAAAAATTTCCTTCGCTCACAACCCGAAGTGTCTTTTCTCCTCCAGACTTTGAGGTGATAAAAATTTTTGCCTCTCCCTTTTTCAAATAATAAAAACGCGGCGCCTCTTCCCCCTGAAGGTAGATCATCTGATTAGGGGGATACAGCAGTCCCGGCATCTGTAGATGATCAAAAAAATGCCTGAGTTCCTGCGACGTCCGTTTTCGATGAAGATCCCATTTCTCCAGCACAATCCTTCTTCTCCTCTCATAATTTCTTTAATTGTAGCATAGTTTACATTCTTTTCGCAACACTGTGATTATAATAAAATTACAGAAATTTGAAACACAGTCAGAACTATTATTCTGATAATTGATTTTAGGAAAAGAGGAAATTCTTATGGGTATGACAATGACTCAAAAAGTGCTGGCGGCGCACGCCGGACTTCCCTCTGTCAAAGCGGGACAGTTAATCAAGGCGAAATTGGATCTGGTGTTGGGCAACGACATCACTTCTCCGGTCGCCATCAATGAATTTGAAAAAGCGGGATTCCAGAACATTTTCCATCAGGACAAAATCGCCCTGGTGATGGATCACTTCACCCCCAATAAAGACATTAAAGCGGCTACTCAATGTAAGCAGTGCCGTACCTTCGCAAGACAATTCGGCATCAAAAACTATTTTGACGTGGGAGACATGGGAATCGAACACGCTCTCCTGCCGGAAAAAGGCTTGGTAGCTCCCGGCGACTGCGTCATCGGTGCGGACTCCCACACCTGTACTTATGGTGCGTTAGGCGCTTTCTCCACCGGAGTGGGAAGTACCGACATGGCCGCTGGCATGGCTACTGGTGAAGCTTGGTTCAAGGTTCCCTCCGCCATTAAATTCAATCTTACCGGGAAACTCAACAAATGGGTCAGCGGTAAAGACGTGATCTTACATATTATCGGAATGATCGGCGTAGACGGCGCACTTTACCAGTCTATGGAATTTACCGGAGAGGGCTTAAAAAATCTCTCTATGGACGATCGTCTCTGCATGGCCAACATGGCGATCGAAGCAGGGGCGAAAAACGGCATTTTTGAAGTGGACGACGTCACGCTGGACTATGTAAAGGGTCGTGTTGATCGTGAATTTACCGTCTTCCAAGCAGATGAAGACGCAGAATACGAACGGGTCATCGACATCGACCTGTCTTCTATTAAATCTACGGTATCTTTCCCCCATCTGCCGGAAAACACCCACACCATCGATGAAGTGGGCGATATCAAAATCGATCAGGTGGTCATCGGTTCCTGCACCAACGGACGCTTGGAGGACTTAGAGACCGCCGCTGAAATTCTCAAGGGCAGACACGTCGCTCAGGATGTACGCGCTATCATCATTCCCGGTACCCAGAGCATCTACAAAGAAGCGATCAAACGGGGCTGGGCGGAAATTTTCATTGATGCTGGCTGCGTCTTCTCCACTCCAACCTGCGGTCCCTGTCTGGGAGGCCACATGGGTATTTTGGCCAAAGGGGAACGCGCCGTTTCCACCACTAACCGCAATTTCGTGGGCAGAATGGGTCACGTGGAATCAGAAGTCTATCTGGCAAGCCCAGCTATTGCCGCCGCCAGCGCCGTCGCCGGAAAAATCGCCGGTCCGGAAGAAATTCTTTAAGCTGTAATATAGGAAGAAATGAGGAATGAAACGATGAAAACCCAAGGTTTTGTACATAAATTCGGTGACAACGTAGATACCGACGTCATCATCCCGGCAAGATATTTAAACACCGCCGATCATAAGGAACTGGCCAGCCATTGTATGGAAGACATTGACAAGGATTTTGTCAACAAAGTGAAACCAAACGATATCATTGTGGCGAACTATAACTTCGGCTGCGGTTCTTCCAGAGAACATGCGCCGATTGCCATCAAGGCTTCCGGTATCTCCTGCGTCATCGCAAAGACCTTTGCCAGAATCTTCTACCGCAACTCCATCAACATCGGCCTTGCCATTCTGGAATGTGAAGAAGCCGCCGATAAAATTTCTGAGGGAGACGAGGTCGCCATTGATTTTGATACCGGCGTCATTACAAACCTGACGAAAAACGAAACCTATCAGGCTGAACCCTTCCCGGATTTTATCAAGGACATCATCAACAAAGGCGGTCTTTTAAATTCCATTCGGAAATAGGAGGATGGGTATGGATCAGATTCAGTTTGCTTCTCCCCTGTTCATCCTGAGAAAAGAGGCTGAACAAGACCTGTTCGGCGTATTGGAAAACCTAAAAACAGCTGGATTCGATGGGGTGGAGTTTTTGGGCTTTTTCGGAAAAAGACCAAAAGAGATCCGCCAAAAGCTCGACGAGCTTTCCCTCAAGGCGCTGGGAAACCATGTTCCTTTAAACGAATTTTCACAAAATCCGCAGCAGGTCATCGAGGACCACCAGATTTTGGGCTGCGACTATCTCACCATTGCCTGGCCAGATCGAAGCATCCAGCCGGGGAGTGAAGCTTTTTCCAAAACGATAGAGGAAATCGCCCGTTTAAGCGAGCTTTGCAAAGAAAACGGCATTACTCCGCTCTATCACAATCACGATTTTGAGTTTCGCACCACCCCCTCTATCCTGGATGCCGTAATGGATTCCGGGAAATCCTCCGGCTTATGCCTGGAGCCGGATTTGGGATGGATGCTGTTTGCGGGGGCCGATCCGGCGGAATATCTGAAAAAATACCGGGACTGCTCTCCCGTCATTCATCTCAAAGACGTGTATGCTAAGGATTTTTCCTTAGTGGGAGACGGCACGGAACTGGGAGAAGAAAAAGCCCGTCCGGAAAAGGGTTATTTTGAATTTCGTCCGGTAGGATATGGTTTATTGAATCTCCCCAAACTGATGCCGCTTTGCTTGGAGTGCCGTCCGAAATGGTTTGTGATGGATCATGACCTCGCTTATGAGAGGGACAGCTATGATGATTTAGTTTTAAGTCTCAATTACACAACTCATCTGTTAAAAATAAATAAATCCTTGTAATCAGGAGGAGTGTTTATGCAGGTAAAGGTATTTGGCGCCATGACTGAGAAGGGCTTGGAAAAGAAGCTCAACGAGTGGCTTGCGGAAAATCCGGTAAAGATTGTTGATATTAAATTCAGCTGCTACAGCGGCGGACTTTGCGCAATGGTAATATTGGAATGATCTTCAAAAGAAATCGGAAAGCGAAGAAAGGATGTTTGCAAAATGGAAAAACAGATCGCGCTGATTAAAGGGGACGGTATCGGCCCCGAAATCGTTGACGAGGCGGTAAAAGTTTTAGATAAAATTGCAGAAAAATACGGGCACACCTTCCACTATACTCGGGTATTGATGGGGGGAGAATCCATCGACGCCACCGGCGTTCCTCTGACAGATGAAGCGTTGGAAACAGCCCTTCACAGCGACGCTGTTTTGCTGGGTTCTGTCGGCGGTCCCAAATGGGATAACATGCCGGGACATCTTCGCCCGGAAAAAGGGCTTCTGGCAATCAGAAAGGGGTTAAACCTATTTGCCAATCTCCGTCCGGCTGTGCTGTACGATGAATTGAAAGCCGCCTGCCCGCTGCGGGATGAAATCATCGGTGACGGCTTTGACATGGTAGTTGTCCGGGAACTCACCGGCGGCCTTTATTTCGGCGCACGGGAAACCGTGGAAGAAAACGGAATGATGGTGGCGAAGGATACCCTCACCTACAGCGAGGCAGAAATCCGCCGCATTGCCATTAAGGGCTTTGAAATCGCCAGAAAGCGGAGAAAACGGGTCACCAGCGTAGATAAGGCAAACGTGCTGGATTCCTCCCGTCTGTGGAGAAAGGTGGTCCATGAAGTAGCCGCAGATTATCCAGACGTCGAACTGATTGATATGCTGGTAGACAACTGCGCGATGCAGCTTGTCAAAGATCCCAAACAGTTTGACGTGATCTTAACGGAAAATATGTTTGGGGATATTCTCTCCGACGAAGCCAGCATGGTAACCGGCTCCATCGGAATGCTCTCTTCCGCCAGCCTGAACGAGACCAAATTCGGGCTGTATGAACCGAGCCATGGTTCCGCTCCGGACATCGCCGGACAGAACAAGGCGAACCCAATCGCGACCATCCTCTCCGCAGCAATGATGCTCCGCTATTCTTTCGATATGGACAAGGAAGCGGATGACATCGAAAATGCTATCAAAGCGGTGCTCAAGCAGGGTTACCGCACCGGGGATATTATGAGTGAGGGCAATCAACTGGTCGGCTGCAAGGAAATGGGAGACGCCATTGTGGCGAATTTGTAATTTTAGAAAGCAAAAAGACAGCTTTACCGAAAGAGGCAAGGCTGTCTTTTCCTTTGATAAACCGAAATTTAGTTTCTATTTTAAAACAATTTTTCTCTACAATTTTCTTTCGGAGAAAGAAGAAAGTTCCTGGGAGCACCGGCTCCCAGACCCCGGCACCCTTTGCGACTCAACTTGTTGAGTTTTCCAACTGGGTGGAAAGGACCCTGCTCAAGCGCCGCAGAGGCTTTGGTGCGGGTCTTTGAAGTGTTCTCCTATCGATATTAGAAGCAAAAATCCAGTTTGCGGCTGGGGCTGACGGTTATTTTAGCAGGAACTGATATTTTCCGTTATACTCCGTTAGGAGCCAACTTTTAAGACCTGTAGTGAGCCGTTCCGGCGTTTGAGGAATGTCCTTTTGCCTACTTTTGGACATCAAAAGTAGGCCGCGTGCGGGGCGGCTCCCCGCATAGCTTCCTTCTTTCTCTGAAAGAAAGTGATAGGAAAAAGTTGTTTTAGAATGAAACGCTAAATTTCCGTTTACAAAACAAGCAAAAAAGAAAGGACTTCGTCTGATCAAACGAAGTCCTTTTTCTTTTCTTATTTTGACTGCTGTAAGGTCTTTGCAAAGCTGTCTTTTAAGGTTACAATACGGTTATAGCGTCCTTCCTCACTATCCTTGATGAAATAGCCCATCCGTACGAACTGCATTCTTGTACCAACAGGAACCTCTTTTACAGAAGGCTCCAACTTGCAGTGCTCCAGTTTTTTCAGGGAATCCGGATTCAAGTAATCCAGGAAATTCGTCCCCTCCGGTGCATCGCCGGTATTTTCAATGGTAAAGAGGTTGTCATAAAGATAGCAGGAAGCGTCTACCGCATGCTTTGCAGACACCCAATGGATGGTGCCCCGTACCTTTCTGCCGTCCACCGGCATACCGTTCCCGGTTTCCAGGTCGGCGGTACAGCGGATCTCCACCACTTCGCCGTTTTCATCGGTGACGACATCCTCACATTTTACAATATAAGCTCCCATCAGACGAACTTCCCCGCCCGGTTTCAAGCGCTGGAATTTCGGCGGAGGAACCAAAGCGAAGTCACTCTTTTCAATATAAAGTTCCCGGGTAAAGGGCACGTCTCTTGTGCCGACCTCCTCATCTCTGGGATTATTGGCAACTGGGAAAGTTTCTTCCTTGTCTTCCGGATAATTGGTGATGACAAGTTTCACCGGTTCGGTAACCGCCATCCGGCGCAGAGCGGTTTCATTCAGTTCCTCCCGAATGCAGTGCTCCAACAGTCTGATGTCCACCAAAGAGTTGGCTTTCGCGATCCCTGCACGTCTGACAAACTCAAGAATAGAAGACGGGGTGTAGCCTCTCCGGCGCAGAGCGCAGAGGGTAGGCATTCTGGGATCGTCCCAGCCTTCTACATAATTTTCAAATACCAGCTGGCGCAGATACCGCTTGGACATCACGGTATGAGTCACATTCAGCCGGGCAAACTCCCTCTGCTTGGGATGATGCGGCAGCGGACAATTGTCCACCACCCACTCATACAGCGGACGGTGATTCTCAAACTCAATGGAACACATGGAGTGAGTGATTCCCTCAATCGCATCCTGAATCGGGTGAGCAAAGTCATACAGCGGATAAATACACCACTTGTCCCCCTGACGGTGATGATGAGCGCGAACAATCCGGTAGATAGCCGGGTCACGCATATTCATGTTGGGAGAAGCCATGTCGATCTTTGCCCGCAGTGTCTTGGAACCGTCGGGATATTTTCCCTCCCGCATTTCACGGAATAAGGTAAGATTCTCCTCCACGCTTCTGTTGCGGTAAGGACTATCTTTTCCCGGCTGGGTCAGGGTGCCCCTGTATTCCCGGATCTCATCCTGGCTGAGATCGCAGACATAGGCTTTTCCTTCTTTGATTAAAGCCACGGCGCAGTCATAGCAGGTTTCGAAATAATCGGAACCGTAAAAAATGCCGCCGTTTGGCTCTTCTCCCGTCAGCCAGCGGATATCCTCCAAAATGGCCTGAACGTATTCGTCATCCTCTTTCACAGGATTGGTGTCATCAAAACGGAGATTGAATTTCCCATTATATTTTTTCGCAATCGACCAGTTGATGTAGATTGCCTTTGCTGAACCGATATGAAGATATCCATTTGGCTCGGGCGGAAAACGGGTGTGGATCTGTTCTGTCAGCCCTGCCGCAATGTCCTCGTCGATAATATCGGTTAAAAAGTTTTTCACTTCTTCCATCTTTCTTTTTCCTTCCTCTCTGATGCCAATTTAAGCTAACGCGTCTTTACATTGCTGAATACGCTCATGTACCCGCTGTTCTCCTAAAATCTGCATCACAAGCTGCATATCCGGCGCATTCTGCCGTCCTGCGATGGCAATACGCACCACCATCGAAACATCTCCCACATTTCCCCGGTATTGCTCTGGATTCTGCTTATACGCTTTCATTTCTGTGGCGTAACCGTGATTCTGAGCGATCTGCTTCATCTTTTCAAAGAAGCTCTCCGGTGTATCCTCCATGCTGAACATTCCGTCAAATTCAGTGAGAATAGACCGAGCATCTTCGTTAGAGACATGCTCCGGCATGGTATAATCCGGGGTAAAACGCTCGTCAAACATAAAGTCCATATAGGGTTTCGCGTCGCTCCAAAGGGCCAGATCCTTTCTCGGTTTCTTGCCGCCTCTGCCAATCGCCAAAATCGCCTGGGTGTAATCGGGATCTCTGGTAAAGAGGGTGTAAAAGTCCGGATCGTTTTCCCGGCTCCAGGCTGCGATCTCATCATAGACCTCTTTGGCAGTCATCCGGGAAATGACGTTTTTCGATACATCCTTTAATTTATCAATGCCGAACAACGCTCCGGAAACGCTCATTTTTTTGGTAGAGAAGGGGAAATCATTCATCGGTTTCTCCGGATTGGCTCTTCTCCATTCCTCGTAATTGGAATTCAGTAAGGTCATCAGATATTCCAGCACCGACTGGGTGGGATATCCCTGCTGTTTATAGAAAGTCAGCGCCAGTTCCGGGTCTTTCCGCTTGGAAAGCTTTCTCTTTGTACCGGTCACTTCGTCGATCTTCATCAACTGAGCGGTATGAGCGTACTTCGGCGGCTTCCAGCCCATTGCGCGGAATAACTGAAGATGTACCGGCAGGGTAGCGAGCCATTCTTCTCCACGGACAACCACGGTGGTACCCATCAGATGATCATCCACCACATGAGCAAAATGATAGGTGGGGATTCCGTCGGACTTTAAGATTACCACATCCTGGTCATTTTCAGTGACTTCCATTTTTCCCTTGATTAAGTCGTCATGCTTAATTTTATGCTCGATATTGCCTTCTGAACGGAAACGCACGACATAAGGAGTACCCTTTTGCAGTTCTTTCTCAATATCCTCCATGGGACGATCCCGCCAAACGGCATATTCGCCGTAATAACCGTAATTCTCTTTCCGCTCCTCCTGCTTGGCGCGCATTTGAGCAAGTTCCTCTTCCGTAGCGAAACAAGGGTAGGCCAGCCCTTTTTTCATCAGGTCCTTCACAAAAGTCTGGTAAATTTCCGCACGCTGGGACTGCCGATATGGGCCGTAGTCCCCCTTGTCCCCCTCCAAGGTAGCTCCCTCGTCAAAAGGAAGGCCAAAGGAAGAAAACGCGTCGATGATGACCTGCACGCCGCCCTCTACTTCTCTTTTTTTATCGGTATCTTCGATTCTCAAATAAAATACGCCGCCGGACTGATGTGCCAAACGCTCGTCCACTAAAGCGCCGTAAAGATTTCCCAGATGCATAAAACCGGTCGGGCTCGGGCCCATACGAGTCACTTTTGCCCCTTCGGGCAGCTGGCGTTTGGGATATTGCGCCAGAATCTCTTCCGGAGTTTTTGTGATATGCGGAAACAGCCTCTCCGCCAGAAGGTTATAATCCATGATGTAGCTCCATCTCCATACTAAAATACGCGCCTGCCGACTTTTCAAAACAAAAAGGGAAGCGCGGTGTAAACTGTAGAAAATATTTTATCATATTCCCCACTTTTTTGCAAGGCAAAAGAGCCGTAAAACCGATGTTTTACGGCCTTTCTCCTTTCTGTCTGAAGGAGCCGGAAGCTATCCCTTCAATCCTTTTGCCTGCCGTTCCATATCTTCTACCACAACATCGAAGATCTCTCCTTTGGACGCGCAGTATTCCAGCACCTTCCAAGGGGTATTGGTATGATAGTGAATCTTAATCAGTTCTTCATCCCCTACCGCCAGCAGGCAGTCTCCCGGGATCTGAGTCTGCAAATAGTCGTGAATTTCATCCTCTGAAAGGTTTTCCCCTTCAATCAGGAGCTGTGTGTCATAACGATATTCCAACATAATGTGCTTCTCCTTTTCTATTAAGTTAAAACGATCATAAAGTCTGTTTACTTTCGTACAGTTGCCTTCAAACTGAAGGACATCGGATATTTCTCCCGATTATTGGGATAAGAATACAATCTGGTATTGGGATCAAACTCCATTCCTCCCAAGTCAAAGCAGTTTTCCGGATATTCATTGAAAAACTCCAGCTGCAAGCCGGCTTTTAACAGGGCGTTGATGATTTCCGACAGCGTATGAGTCCAGTAGTAGCTGGTGACTGTCTTTTTCGCTTCGGAAGCGTATCCGCCGATAACGTCGTCCTCTTCCGGTTCTTTGCCAAAATAAGGATACTTGATATCGAACTTTCCTTCTTTGAGCAGACTGCCGTCCAAAATATCGAAAAAAGGATGACACTCAAAAAGATAAAAAAATCCGTCGTCCCGAAGCAGTCCTCGAACTGTTTTCGCCCAAACATCCAAATCAGGAAGCCAACCCAGCACACCCTCTGAGGTAAAAACCACATCATACTGTTCCTTGTGAATTTGAGAAAGTTCCATCAGATCCGCTTCAAGAAACCGGGCATTTTCCACCCCTAAATCTTTCGAAAGTTTTTTGGCATAATAGATATTTTCCGGCACCAAATCTACGCCAGTCACATCTTTCGCTCGCTTTGCCAGGCAGATCGTATCGGCTCCGGTATTGCACTGCAAATGAATGATCTTTTTCCCGGACAAATCTCCTAATTCCCGCCGAATATGAGCGTTCAAATCATAGTTTCCGGATGATAGCTGTTCCCTAAAATAGCAATAATGGTCTTTTGAAAGCGCCGACCATGCAATCTTATTGTTCTCAATTTCTTTCATGTCAACCTCCTCATTTCCGTAACCCTTACGAGAACAGGATATGATGGCATTTGCTTCGAATATCCTTGGGATATGGTGATTACAGTGTAGCATATCACACAAAAAATAGCAAATTAAAAATACTTTTTCTTCTAAACTGTAGGTGTTTTTCCGCACTTTCCTCTATTTTGCGAATTAAAAATCAAAATAAAAATAGTTGATAAAAGCTACTTTCTTTGATAAACTTTAAATAGTAGCTTTTGTCAACTATTTTACAAGGAGGAGTTCTATGCAGGAAAAAGAACAGACGGTACAACGAATACGGGCATTTACCCGGTTTTATCTATCCAAGCTGGATTTACTGAATCATCATTATCTCGGCTCAGAATATTCTCCCACCGAAGCACGGGTGTTATTTGAGGTATTCAGAAAGGACGGTTGCAACGCCGCATACATTGCAAAGCTGATGAATCTGGACAAAAGTTATTTGAGCAGAATAATCAGAGCCCATGAAAAAAATGGGTTTTTAGTCAGAACAACCTCCAAAACGGATTCTCGATCGATGGAGCTCCATTTGACCCAAATGGGTTTTAATAAAGCCGAACAGCTTGTGAAAAAGTCCAATGAACAAGTCGGGGCTCTCCTGACACAGTTAAGCTCCAAGGACTGTGAAGCGCTAGTAGAAGCTCTTGACACCATAACACAGATTTTAGACGGGCAGGAAAGTCTTGAAACTAAAACATGCGAGGAGGATAATAGATGAAAGTTGTACCATATGATCCTAAATACAAAGAGACCTTTATTGAAATGAATAAACAGTGGATTTCAGAAATGTTCACCATCGAAGAAGAGGATTTAAGAGTCTTAACTCATATCGAAGATGCTTTGGAAGCGGGCGGGCAAATTTATTTTACCGTAGACGATGAGGACGAAGTCTTAGCCTGCTGTATGATTGCACCTTTATCCAACGGAGAATGGGAGATTGAAAAGTTCTTCGCCAGAGGAATGTATACTGGCACCGGCGCCGGAAGCGCCTGTTTAAAGGCCTGTCTTGATTATGCGAAGGAGAAAAAAATCGAAAAAGTAGTGATTGTCACCAATAGGATCTGTAAGCAAGCCATCCATTTATATCAGAAATTTGGATTCCAAGAAGTCCCTGTAGATCGGGAAAAATTCCCCTTTGACCGGGCGGATATCGCATTTGAACAGACCTTCACCTATCAGTGAAGCCTTGAAAGAATCCCCCAACGCTTCTCACGCTGTTGGGAAGATAAAATCACCGGAAAAGAAATTTTCAGTCAAATTCTTTTCCGGCGATTTTATTTTTCTATAACGGAACCCGTCTTATCCCAGTACCTTTTTGGCAATGTCGGCGGACTGTTTCGCGTCTTTGGCGTAATAGTCCGCGCCGATTTTCATGGCGTAGTCCTCGGTCAAAACGGCGCCGCCTACCATGATCTTACAGTCTACAGCCTTTCTCAGAGCTTCAATGGTAAGACGCATGCTTTCCACAGTCGTGGTCATCAAAGCACTCAGCCCCACCAGCTTCGCACCGGTGCGGATGGTCTCGCCGACCACTGTTTCAATCGGAACGTCTTTTCCAAGGTCGATTACTTCATAACCGTAGTTTTCCAAGATCACCTTTACGATATTTTTACCGATATCATGTACGTCTCCCTTTACCGTAGCGATTATGATTTTCCCCTTGGCAATCTGCTCAGAAGAGGCGGAAACAGCCATAGCGTTTTTGATTTCTTCAAAGGCGCTTTGGGCCGCGGTAGCGGACTGAATTAGCTGAGGAAGGAATATTTTTCCCTTTTCAAAGGAATCCCCTACCTCATCCAATGCCGGAATCAGAATCTGATTGACAATTTCCAAACTATCTTTCTGTCCCAAAAGCGATTTTGTGGACGCCCCGGCAATTTCCTTCAGCCCGTTTAAAATAGCGTGGTGAAGCTCATCCTCCTTGTTTTGAGGAGGTGTAGAAGTCTCTTTCTGAGAAACAGCGGCGCTTTCCGTCCTGCTGTTCTGCTTCTCAATATACGTCACAGAACCCGGATCGCGGTTATACAGGACATTGAAGGCATCTACCGCGTCGGTCATGGCTGAGATATTAGGGTTGATGATCGGCAGATCCAGACCGTGCGCCATGGCCAGTGTAAGGAAGGAGGTGTTAATGAGCTGACGGTTAGGCAATCCAAAGGAGATGTTGGACACTCCCAATACCGTCTTGACTCCCAGCTGTTCCTTCACCATCTTGACCGCCTTCAGTGTTTCCACCACTTCTTTCTGCTGTACCGATGCGGTGAGGGTGAGACAGTCGATATAGATATCGCTTTTGGAAACGCCATAGGACAAAGCGGTTTCGGTGATCCGACGGGCAATCTCGAAACGATCCTCCGCAGAGGAAGGAATTCCCTTTTCATCTAAGGTAAGGCCAATATGGTGCCGCCGTGATTGGAATTCCCTTTTCATCTAAGGTAAGGCCAATCACGGCGGCACCATATTTTTTCACGATCGGCAGAATGGTATGGAGCACTGCCTCTTCCCCATTGACAGAGTTCACCAATGCCTTTCCGTTATAGATCCGCAGTGCTTTTTCCAGGACAGAAGCATGGGAGGAATCAATCTGCAAAGGAGTATCCAGCACACTTTGAAGCTCTTTGACGACCCGCACCATCATCGCTTCCTCATCGATTTCGGGCAATCCTACATTCACGTCTAAAATAGCCGCGCCGGCAGACACCTGCTCCAGTCCCTGAGAAAGGATGTATCCAATATTCTGATTGAGCAGCGCCTCTTTAAAACGCTTTTTCCCGGTGGGGTTGATCCGCTCTCCAACGATGCGGACGCCGTCTACTACCACCGCCTGATTGGCGCTGCAAAGAACCGATTTGGAGGTAAAGGTCCGCTTGCTAGGCGATTTCCCAAGCAGGCGGGAACGGATGGCTTTGATATATTCCGGAGTCGTGCCACAGCATCCGCCAATCACGCTGACTCCTAACTTGAGATACTCTTCCATCAACCGGGAAAATTCTTCCGGCAGAATATCATAGGTGTTGGAATTTAAGTTGGGAAGCCCTGCGTTCGCCTTCACGATCACCGGAAGGCTGGTCCACTCACAGAGTTCTTTCGCCAAAGGCAGAATCTCCCCGGGCCCTAAAGAACAGTTGATTCCGATAGCATCTGCTCCCAGTCCTTCCAAGGTCACCGCCATAGAGGGGATGGTGACTCCGGTAAAGGTGCGCCCATTCCGCTCAAAAGTCATGGTGCAGAAAACAGGGAGGGAAGTGTTTTCTTTGGCGGCTAAAACGCCGGCTTTCATCTCCAGCAGATCGGTCATGGTCTCGAAGACCACCAGGTCAGCTCCGGACTTTTCCCCTGCTAGGAGCATTTCCTGAAAAATGTCATAAGCCTCCTCAAAGGTGAGGTTGCCGTTAGGCTGTAACATTTCTCCTATCGGCCCGATATCCAGCGCCACGAGGGCAGAGCTCCCTTCGGCAGCCTTTTTGGCATTGGCAATCCCCGCAGATACCAAATCCTCTACCGTATACTGGCTGTGAGAAAGTTTATAGCGGTTGGCACTGAAGGTATTGGCGTAAATAATCTGGGCGCCGCTTTCGATATAGGCCCGATGAATGCCGATAATCGTATCAGGATGGGTGACATTCAGTTCTTCCGGAACCTTTCCCATTGGCACGCCGGCCTGCTGTAACATGGTTCCCATCGCCCCGTCCAGCAGGGTGAGTTGATTTAGATCAATATTCAGCATTGTGTTCCTCTCTTTCTAAAGGCGCAGTTTGCCCGGTTGTTGCAATAATCACACTTATTCTCCCGCTTGTCGGCTCTGGTGTCTGACACCCCCAAAATAGCAGTGACCGATTTCGTTGGCGTCAGCAGCAGACTTTCATTTAAAGAAAGCCCGATTTTACGGGGGCAGTCCATAACGTTAAGAAGTTCTCTTTGGATCGTGAGAGGGAGATCTCCATATCCTGGACTAAACCGCCAGGTGATATTTTTCCCTGTAGCGGAAATTTCTTTTTCTATCTCTTTTTGTACCAGATCCGCCAAAGCCTCCACTGCTGTAGAAGCACAGCTGTCATAGATCACGCCTTCGTCGGGAGCGGAAACCATTTTCAGACGGATAAGCCTGTCAATGGGAAGCCCCAGCGTAACGCAAAGCAGGTAGGCGCTTTCGCAGGAAAAAAGATGATCTTGAATATCTTTCCCCGGCAGGACAAGGGGCGTATCTCCAACTTGGATGCCGGAATCTGTTTTTGTTAAAGGAAAACAGCGGTAAAGATACCGCGGGGTAATGGTGTTGAGGGTCGTATGGATGCATTCGTCAATCAGTTCACTTAGCTTCTGGGGAAGTTCGGTTCCCCGGTATCCCAGATAGCGAAGGACTTCTTCTTTTGGAAGATTCTTTAAAAGCTGCTGCAAGAGCGGGTCTCCTTTCAATCAAACTAAAAAGAGCAGGAGATCATCCTGCTCCAAGTCAAATTCCCGGCTGATTACAGCTTCGGATGATATTTCTGATGCTGTCTGTAATCTTCGTAGCAGTTTCTACATTGTTCATGGTATAGAGATGGATTCCCCGAACGTCGTTGGAAATCAGATCTACAATCTGATCAATGGCGTAGGACAAGCCCGCGTCTCTTAACGCTTCGGGGGCGTCTGCGTATTTATTGATGAGCTTGGCAAATTTGTTGGGGATCGACGCGCCGCACATCGAGACAGTTCGCTCAATCTGGGTCTTTCTGGTGATTGGCATAATCCCCGCCTCTACCGGAACATCGATACCGGCCTTTAAGAGTTTATCCATAAAGCGGTAAAACTGGTCGTTGTCAAAAAAGAGCTGGGTAATCAGATGGGTCGCGCCGGCGTCGATCTTCTTTTTCAGGTTTTCGATGTCAGCATCCAGAGAAGGCGCGTCATAATGTCCTTCCGGATAACAAGCGCCGATGACGTTAAAACTCTGGTCATACTCCTTGATAAACCGTATTAGGTCGCTGGCGTGTTCAAAGATATGTTTCGGCTCTGTCTGAGGCGTGATATCTCCCCGTAAAGCCAAAATGTTCTGGATTCCCTGGTCTTTTAACCTTTCCAGCGTCTCTCTGATTTCCTCCTTGGTGGAGTTGACACAGGTGAGGTGGGTGACCGGCTCGATGCCGTACTCACTTTTGATAAGGGATGCGATCTCCAATGTTTTGCTCTTTTGGGTATCGGAGCCTCCCGCGCCGTAGGTGACGCTGATAAAGTCCGCCGGAAGCCCTCTCAGCCCCAACAGCGTGTTATAGATGGTATCCACGGAGGAAGTCTTTTTCGGCGGAAAAACCTCCAGGGAATAAACAAGCTTCTTCGATGTAAACAGATTGTTGATGTTCATGATTTCCTCCTTTTATGTACGAACCAGTTCCAGCCGGGTCTTAATGAAACTGCTTTAATACTGGTCAATATAAGTTCTGACCCGGTAATCCACCACTAAGGAAGAGGCAATTTCCCTGCATTTTTCGACAGCCTCCGGACCGATGGTGTCCACTACCGTAAAGACGACATGAGGGACATATTCTTTACAGGAACGGGCAAAATCCAGCATTCCCCCAAAGGCCGCCTTTCCGAAAACAGGATGGCATAAGCTGTCGTACTCTTCCGCGGTAGGAGCGTTTAGGCTGATAGACACCGTATCTACCAATCCCTCGAGCTGCTGTGCCGTGGGTCTTTTATGAATGAGATCCGCCAGGCCGTTGGTATTGACGCGGATCGGAAGATCGCATTTGCTTTTTAAATACCGGCAGACCTCCACCACTTCGTCGATCCGCTCCAAAGGTTCTCCGTAGCCGCAGAATACAATGGCTTTAAATTTAGAAAAATCCGGTTTTTTCTGCCAAAGGTCAAAATCCGCACAGATTTCCTCTACCGTAGGCTCCCGGGTAAGCCAAAGGGAACCGGATTCTTTGATCTGATCCCCATGAGAACGAATGCAAAAATCACAGCTACAGGGACAGCGGTTGGTCAAATTCACATAGAGACTGTCAAAAAGCTCATAAAAAATCGTCATCCCAACGCTCCCTCCTCAATGCCGAACAGACGGCAGGTATTCTGCCGGGCAAGATCGATCATTTCCTGGATGGGCAGATTTTTCAGCTGAGCCATCTTCTGAGCGGTCAAAGCGATCATCGTCGAATCGCACCGCTTGCCTCGATAAGGAACCGGAGTCATGTAGGGGCAGTCTGTTTCCAACAGCAGACGGTCTGTGGGAACGGCCTGAATCGCCTCCAGCGCATGCTTGGTATTCTTAAAGGTAATCATCCCGGTAAAGCCGAGATACATTCCTAATCCTACGATTTCTCTGGCGGTTTCAGCGGAACCAGAAAAACAGTGCACCACCCCTTGAGGACGGTATTTCTTTAAAAGCGTCAGGGTTTCTGCCGTCGCCTCCCGGGAATGGATTATTACCGGCAGGGAAAGCTCCTTTGCCAACAGGAGCTGCTGTTCAAATACCTCCCGCTGTTTTTCCCGGGGAGAGAGATCATAGTGATAATCCAGACCGATTTCCCCTACCGCTACTACTTTTGGATTCTGAGCCAAAGAGCGGAGCTCCTCTATCGTTTCCTGTGTGACACTTTGGGCTTCATGGGGATGAATTCCAATACTGGAGTAGAAAAAGGGATATTTTTGAGAGAGCGCAATACCCTCATGGGAGGAGGGCAGATCACAACCGGCATTTATCACAGCGCAAACGCCGTTTTGAGAAATATGGTTTAACAGCTCATCCCGGTCTGGGTCAAAGGCCTCGTCATCATAATGGGCATGGGAATCAAAGATTCCATGATATTGTGTTTGTTCCAAATTTTTACCTTCTTCCGAAATCAAATTGCATTTGAGAGATTTTGACTCCTAAATAGAAATTTATTTTTCTGTAGGGTCCCTGCAAGTCTTTATTACAGAACAAAATTGGTTCTGTAAATTCGTTTGTCGGGGTGAAACGCCCAGCAAACTATTTGGGGACAATTGTCCCCAAATAGAGCGTACAGAGCCATTTGGTTCTCGAAAACTAAAATTCTATTCAACATTCCAAAGAGAATTTCATTGGCATTCTTTTTATTCAGCGGGCACCTCATAAGCCACAACGGCCTCACAAACTGCGTCAAAGCCTTCCGAATCAATACTGTAGGAATTGTTGTCCTTTAAGACCTTAACGGTAAAAGTACGCTGTTCCAGATAACCCACAGAGTCCAGATGCTTCTGTAATACCTCCAGCACACCTTGGGCATAAACGTCCTCATACTCGCTCTCTGTCAGGTCGGCATAGGCAAGGTCTTCGTTGTTTTCATTAAATTCTGCTATAAAAGCATTGACGTCCTCATGAGACTGATAAAAAATATCCAGCGGGGAAACTTCCACAGTGACTTCATATCCGTCATCCACTTTTTCGGTTCCTGTGGTTTCATAGTTTGCCTTAGTAAACAGCTCTTGATAAAAAGAAATCACCTTTGCTTTGGTTTCGTCCGAAATAGAATCAATATCAATAAAAGTTTTGAAATTTTCC
>CALWNT010000052.1 GCA_944382885.1 uncultured Clostridia bacterium
TTTATCTTTTATAAAAATGACTTTTTCCTATAACTTTCTTTCAGTGAAAAAAGGGAGCTTTGCGGGGAATCGCCCCGCACGCGACCTACTTTTGATGTCCAAAAGTAGGCAAAAGGACATTCCTCAAGCGCCGGAAAGGCTTAGTACGGGACTTAAAAGTTGGCTCCTAACGGAGTACAACGGAAAATATCAGTTTCTGCCAAAACACCCTCCAGCCCGAGGGATAAACTAAATTTTTCCTTCTTCGCATGGTTAGGAGAACACTTGTTAGACCCGTACCAAAGCCCCCGCGGCGACTGAGCGGCGCCCTTTTCCTCAATAGTTGGGCAACTCAATAAATTGAGTCGCAAAATTGAGCCGGGGTGTGGGGGGCGGTC
This sequence comes from uncultured Clostridia bacterium, assembly GCA_944382885.1. Classification (GTDB taxonomy): domain Bacteria; phylum Bacillota; class Clostridia; order Oscillospirales; family Ruminococcaceae; genus Massiliimalia. The sequence goes on from CALWNT010000052.1 coordinate 378, forward strand.
CCCCCACAAACGGAGTTTAGAACCCATAGGGTTCTGTAAGATAAATTTCTGTTTATCCTATCGGCTTTATGATTTAAAAATCTCAAAAGGGTTCAAAGAAATAGATTCTCTTAGGAATGAATCGTTTCCCGCTCCGCCTGTTTTCTATCCTGTCTTTCTTTATATGCTCTGGCAAGATAAACAACCGGCGTATCTGCCAGACTGGTGACAATAAAAATCAGGTAGCTCATCCCGGCGATTTCCAGCAAAGTCGGAATACTGTAAATACCCCAAAAGGCAAACGCCGTAAACAATACTGTATTAAGCAGTTGAGACACCAAAGTAGAACCGTTATTCCTCAGCCATAAAAAGCGGTGGGAATCATGAAATTTTTTCGTTGTAAAATCCCACCATTTATGATACAGCCAGACGTCAAATTTCTGCACAATGGCGTAAACCAACAATCCTGCCAGCATGACTCGTGGAGTGTTGGAAAACACTGCCTTAATACTTCCAAAAATCGTATCATTGGGGCTGGGCTGATAGAATAACCAGAATTGAGAGATAATGATAAAACTCGCGGAGGTGACAATGCCGATATTTACCGCTCGGTTAGCCTCTTTTTTCCCCGCCACCTCGCTGAGAATATCGGTAACCAGAAAGGTCGAGGCAAAAAGGATGTTCCCCAGTGTCTGCTCCATCCCAAAGGCATCTACCAGTATAAGCACTTCAATATTGGCCGCAATAGTGGCGAGCACCGTAAAGCAGCAAAGCCCCGTATTTCCAAACCAGATATACCACAGCAGCACGCCGCCGAATATCACCACTAAATTTAAAATCAGCAACAGTTCGTTTCTCAATTGTTATACCCCCACACCAAAATCAGTATTACTTAGTAAAATATCCACTCGAGGATTCTCCCGGTAGATGGGCTCCACCTGTGACCGAAACTGAGCGATTACTTCCGGATCCGGCTCAATCGGCTTGGTGTTTTTCGTCATGATGTTGACGCAGACCCGCTCAAACAGGGAAAGCCCTGTATCAATATCCTTACGCATGGAATCTGCCGTTTGCCCGGGAATCCCCTGTAATAGACAAACCTGGTCAAAAAAATGAGAAATTTCTTCCGGAGAGGCTCCGTTCATCCCCTTATCCAGATAGGATTCCCGGAATCGCTCGTCAAAGGTTTCCACCCCAATTTTTGTTTTCACTGTGATTCCCTCCTGCTGAAAGCGGGATTTCAGAGAAGGAATCTCTTCCCTGTGCATCCAGTGGGATTCAAAATAAAGAGTTGTCATCTCCTTTTCCCGGCACAGATCTAAAATTGCCTGCATGGTCTTTTCATCCAGATCGCAGAAACTGCCCGAATTGATGACTTCCAATCTGCCGTAAAGGCCGCTGACCTGTTTTAGCACCCGGCTGTTTAAGCGAAAATTCTCCTCCGGGTCTTTGCAGAAATCCAGGTGATAATCGCAAAAGCGGCATCGTCTCCATTGACATCCCCTTCCCCGGAGGAGGACGATCTCCCGGGGATTTTTTTCTTCAATCACAGAATACCGGCATTCAAATGGTACTGTCCCCATAAAAACTCCTTTCTCAAAAGAAAAAGCACATGGCTTTTCAGAAACCATGTGCTGAAACAATGAGCTTTTCGGTGCGCAAGCATAACGACGCACAACAAAAAATGGACGCAAAGCGTCCATCAAATCTCAAAGCCCTAGTTTTGTTTCAAGACAGGATGGTTTCGAACTGTCCTATAAAATTGTAGCGAAAATTATTATAGCGGTTTTTTCTGTAATTGTCAAATAGAGCTCTGCGATTTTGACAATCTATTCCCTCATAAGGGGAACGGCGTATACCATTTTGTATACGCCGTTTTGGGAATCTATGTACTCGGTGAAGTGGTTTCACTCAGAGCACCCTATTATTTTGCATAATAGCACTTTTTGCTTTCATCCAGCATTTTGATGAACAGGCCGCCCTGAACGGTTCTGTGCTGGAAACCTACCTGATTTGCGGTGATGGTCTGATACCAGTCGCTCATAGGTACACGGGACGGAGTGTAGTTATATTCATCCCACAGTGGTGCGATAAATTCCATGAAGTCTTCTTTTTCCTGAGCCAAGGTAGCGGTCCAAACAAGCCAGTCAGATTTGGTATAGGTTTCACGGTTATCCAGCGGCATACCATATGGATTTACCCGTTTTTTATAGCTTGCGAATTCAGAAGCGATTACTTCTGCCGGGAACAGATTAGAGCCGAATACCTTATCCCAAACCACATTGTACTTCATGCTGAAGGTACCAGGACGGTCAAAGGCCAAACGGTAGCTTCCGTCGCCGTTAGCTGCCATCTTAATCCATTTTTCCACCATTTCCTGAGCGGCTTTGTGATAGCTTTCGCTTTCTTCTTTCTGTCCGTGCATATCCTTGATGATAGACATGCCTTCCAAAGCCATGATCGCTTTTAAAGACAGGTTGCAGTTATGTGCCAGATGGCCTGCAAAGTCATCGGTGCAGAGCTGGTTTGCCGGATCTACGCCGTATTCTTTTAAGTAATCTGCCCACTGGGTCAAAAGATCCATATGTTCCTGAGCAAAATCAGTGCTCTTTTCCGCGATGGAAACAGCAGCAGCCATGACCAGCATATTGCCGCATTCCTCTACCGGCATCTGTCCTTCCGGATTGGTGCCGTCAGAATAAGCCTGTCCGTTTAAGTGCGGATAGGTACCTACATCATGAGGCGCGAAATCAAAAGGCCATGCTTCCATCTTCGCATATTTGAAGATTGGGCGCATCATCCCCTTAACCAGTTCCGGATTATAGTACAGGAACATCGGGATAGACGGATAGCTTACGTCAACGGTAGCGGCACATCCGTTGGAGAAGCACTCTTTGGAAATAAAGAGCACATCGCCGTTGGTATCCAGTACCAGTTTGTGGGCGGCAATAACCTGACGGTAAGCCAATTCCAGCATCTGAGCGTATTTTTCGCCGCCGGCACGGACAGCCTTGCAGAACAGATCATCAGAGAAAGCAGCTGCTTTCTTCACACAGCAGTCATAGTCGCCATAGGCTTTTTCAATGGCGGTCTCGATGGTTTCGCCGTCTTTATTCCAGTAGGATTTCAAATTCTGATGGAAATATGTAATACTTTCGATATCGTCATAAGCAAAGGTGAAGAGGACAGGCTCTTTTACTTCAGCACAAGCGCAGACATAGGTCATATCCTCTTTGGAAACAGATACTTCCCCGCCTTTTACTGCAAGGTAGAAGTAACCCCAGTCAATTCTGATGTCATCTCCGTGTTTGGCAAGAACTTCTTGTTTTTCGCTGCCCATTTTTACAGCGGCAATACCGTCCTTGAGGGAAAGAGTTTCCGTGGTAACAGCCATCTGGCCTTTGGTATCCAAGCAGAGCTCTTCCGAAGCACAGACAGATACTTTCACCTGATGGTCTTTTCCGTCTGTAGAAGCAGAGGATACTTCCAGATAAGTAACCGGTCTGGTGAGCAAATAATAATCATCCGGCAGAAGGGGAGTCATGAAGGTAACGGTCAGTTTTACCCCTGCGGCCGCAAACTGATACACGGTGGAAAGGGCGGTTACATCCAAAGAAACCTGTTCCATCGCTTCCACGCCGTCTTTTACGCCCATAAAGCGGTAATCTTTGCCATCAATGTTGGCAATTCCCAAAATGGTGTTTGGTTTTCCGGTCCAATGGCTCAGTTCTTTATCAGTCAAACGGTCTGCCATAGACCATACGCTGAAATACGGATCAACGGTAATCAGCGGTACTGCTGGCGGTCTTAATTTCATAATAGAAAATCCTTTCTGATTGTTATTTCAATTCTTTGATAAGTATAGTATAATCATTATAAAAGAGGATTTATATAGAAAAAATCGACAAAAAGGTGAGGAATATCAGTGAAAGAAGAAATTCAATACTTTGTTTCCCCCAGTATGGCGGAGCCTTTTACCATAGATATGTGTGGAATCTCCTACTGCGATGGAAGCTATGCCATCGAACGAAAACAGTCCAAAATTGTGGTAATGGAATATGTAGAATCAGGAACCGGCACCATCCAGATCGGAGAACAGATCAAATTTACCGCTTCCGCGGGCGACGTCTACATTCTTCCCAAAGGAGAGGATCACTACTATTATTCTGATGCCAAGGCCCCTTGGAAAAAGCATTTTTTCAACGTGCGGGGCGAAGTGGTGGACAGCATGCTTTACGCCTATCAGCTTTATGGAAAACATCTGATCCACTGTCCCCAGATTCTTTCCCTCTTTCTGCAATTCAATCAGATTGCCTTTTCCAAGACTTCCAGAGAAGAGATTTTCGGACAATGCGCCGTCGTCTTCCATCAGATTCTGACCGAGCTTTATAAGGTCAGTAAACACACCGAAAATCTGCCGGAAGACGCCTTGAAACTCAAGGCCTATTTAGACGAAAACCTCTCCCGTCTGGTTTCTCTCCGGGAGCTGGCGCAACAGATCAACCGTTCTCCGGACTACACCATTAAGCTGTTTAAGAAGGTCTATCACCAGACCCCTTATACCTATTTTCTCCATCAAAAAATGGAGGCGGCAAAAAACATGCTGCTCAATACCTCCTTTTCCGTTCAGGAAATTTCAAATCGTTTGGGGTATGAGGACCAGCATTATTTCTCTAATCTTTTCAAACAATACTGCGGCTGTGCGCCAAAGTATTATAAAAAATAGTATTTGAGTTTTTGCCATTAAACAGTTTTGAACTGTGAAAACCTTTGAAAATACTGGATTTTTTGCAGATTGCAACACTTAAAGCAACATTGATTTTTGATGCTTTGGTGCCAAAATGGTGCCCGGATTTTCTATGGTGCTGTAGAACGATATGGGCAGATATAAGAAAATATTATAACTATGTGAGGACGAAAACACTTGCTGCTTTTGCCTTCTTTTCTGCTATACAAGCAGGGGCAGAAAAGAAGGCAGCGGACAAAAAAACGCTTATCTCGACCGTTAATGAGAAAGCTGGCTATGCTATTTTGAGGAGATGAATACAAAAAAGATAGAAAACTGCATACCTGAATGGTACAACGTTAATTGCATTAGACATTGATAACTAAGAATTGACCAAAGATCAATTGTATGGTTTGGAGAAATCTACAACTAAGAATTTGTCTAATTGATTTTGGAGGATTTATATGCATAAGGAAGGAAAATGGGCAAAAAAAATAATTTCCATACAAGAAAGCGATGGCAAATGGGGATGTTTTCATTCCTTGTCACAATTCTATAATTCACCAATAACAACAGAACAGGCACTTCGGCGTCTTGAACGGTTAGGATACACAATAGAAGATGAATGTATACAAAAAGCAGTAGAATATATGAATGATTGTCTAACTGGTAAAAAATCAATACCTGATAGACAAGAAAAGGTGCACGATTGGAACATTTTCACATCAATGATATTAGCAACTTGGATTAGAAGATTTACATTAGACAATCCAAATGCCAATATAATTGCAGAGCAATGGGCTGGTATTATTTCTAGTGCTTTCGAAGATGGCGTATATAATCATAGTAAATATGTTAGTGCTTATTATGATATTTTAGGAATGAAGCCAAATGGGGGAAGGCTTATAGATTTTATGAATTTTTACCCTATTTCTATGCTTTCTAATTGTTTGGATGACAAGACAGAAATAGCTCTAATGAGTTATGCTTTAAATAAGGAAGGTGGAATATATTACATATATGATAAACAATTGTCTATCGTACCTTCTTGTTTTGAAAGTAGAGAAGCAAGTCGTTATCTTGGAGCGATAGAATTATTATCAAAATATAAGTATGCTAAGGACAAGTTGAGATTTGTGGCAGATTGGTTAATTGACAAGAAAAATATAGATGGAAAATGGGATATGGGTAAAATGGTAAATGATAAAGTTTATTTTCCGCTTTCAGATGATTGGCGTAAAAAAGAAACGAGAGAAGCAGATTGTACAGAGCGTGTAGAAAATTTGCTAAAAGATTTATTAGACAAGTAATTTATACAAATCCCAATTTGCCGAGAGGTTTGGAATATGGGAAAAGGGTACCCCTTTCCTATGCTTGCTATGGAACTTTCGTGGTTCTTTTTCTTGGTGCAGGATTTACGGAAAGGAACGGAATGGAAAGATATATCTAACAATGAATAGACGTTTTATGGTGCGTGGAATGTTACGGAGTTAAAGGCTGATCTTATGGGTAAAGGTATAAACTCCTTTCAATTTGAAAATTAGATTTGTAAAGCCGTTGTTTTCAATACCTATTTTTCCTTTACTCCGTAACACAACAAATATAAAAATCAAAATTTCAGTCCTCGCATAACTATATGCGGAAAACCTTTATTTTAAGTCGCTTTTACGGGGTTTTATAAACATCTATGGGAAGTTATAAAGGGATTTTCGTCTATAAAATCAATAAAAAATAATATATCGCATCTGGTGTTTTCCAGCGTCGCTTTCGTTATGCTCCAAAAAGAGAAACAATCGGCGGTTTTGATCCGCCGATTGTTTCTTGGGGAAAACTATTTTACAAAATTTCCAAATCACAAAGCAAAAAATCCGACAACGGTGGAGTCCGAGAAAAGTTTACACCGGAAAACTCTCGCCGTAGTCCATGACTCATTTAGCCAATAAACTCAATTCCCCGCCTGGAAAATCAGGCGGGGAATTGTTGTTCTCATGATTATCCTAAAATGCTGTTTCTCGGCGCCAGCAAAGCCGATTTTTCACCATTGATGGAGAAGAAATTGCTGACCTTATTGGTCTTATCAAAGAGATAATTGTACTGGATCATCTTATAGTCGTCCAACAGGTCGGTATAAGGAGACGCATCGTCATAATCATAATAATTACCGTCTTTGTCCACATATCCTACCGCGTTGATTACCGGCAGGGTTTCATAAAGCTTTAACAGATACTCATTGTAAGGCGTCATTTCCAATCCCGCGGTTTCCAACAGGAGAGAAGAAAGATAATTGGCGCTGATACGTTCAATTTCCTGCTCTTCAATGTCATAATTAGCCCAAATCATAAAGGGGACCGTATAACGGCGCTGCTGCTCCTCTAACGTGAGATCACTCAGATCTTTGCCGTAAAGTTCTTCATAAAACTCATCTTCAATTTTCGGCTGATGGTCACCGAACATAACAATGATGGTCGGTTCATCTACGTTGCTGAAATACTCAATCAGCTCTTTATAGGCATTATCGGATTCCTTAATCAAGGAGAGATATTGCTGTGTTTTCGGATAATCTCCCTGAGGATTTACTAACTGAATCGTCTCTTCAAAGTTGTCGTACTGTGTATCGTATCCTCCGTGGTTCTGCATGGTAACATCAAAAAGGAAAACCTTTTCGCCTTCTTCTTTTTCTTCATAGAGATCGATAATTTTCTCATAGCTGCTTCTATCGCTGATATATTTTCTATAGATCTGCGGATTGAGAAAATCGTCGATGCTGAAGAAATTTTTAAACCCAAATAAAGGATATACTTCATCCCGTTTCCAGCCGTTGGGATAATACGGATGAACAGCTTGGCTGGTATAGCCCTGGTCGTTTAAGGTAGAAACCAGAGACGGGGTCTCGTCTTTAATATAAAGCTCATAGGCATTGCTCCCTGCCGGAAGAAACGCCATAGTATTTCCAGTTAAAAATTCAAACTCAGAATTGCTAGTACCGCTGCCGTGAATCGATACATAGAGATTGCCTTTAATGGTATTTTCTGTCAGGCTTCTCCAAAACGGCAGATAATCCTCATTGGTTTCAAAATCGTTGATGACGCTCAAATCGGAGAACGTCTCATTCATAATGGCAATAATATTTGGCTTTTCCGTAGTCTGAGGCTTCGCGGAGACATCCTGCGAATCCACTTCTTCCGCAATTTCATTGACTTTATCCGCAGAATAAGCCTTCGGTTCATCCACAAAGAGGTATTTCGTATTGAGCCAGAAATTAACGGCAGAACCGGAATTCCGATATCCCCTGCTTTGATTCCACAAATCGGCCTTAATCCCCATATTGGTAAACAAATCAGTGCGGTAAAAAGTGAACATCACCACAGCAACGGAAACCAGAACGCTACCGCGGTATAACAGCTGTTTTCTGATATCCCGATTGACATAGTCAGCACTGCAGGACAACAGAATCACAATCACAAACAGCAGAGTTGAAATAATCAGATTATAAGTAAAGGTAAAATGATAACTTTGAGCCACATTCATCGCCGTTTTGGCTGCTAAAAAGTCCATTGGGATAAACGGCGACCCGCGGAACATCAGCACAAAGTGGTTCACAACGCCAAAAATATAAAGAATGCTGCTTGTAATAATGACAGACCATTTGATCCTGTTACAGAGCGCAAATACGAATCCAAACAACATCAAATAGAAGGCATAATTTCCCAACAGAATCAAGGGGTTTAACTGCCAGATCGCCACTTCATTTAAACATTCTACCAAAATCAACGTAAGAAACGGAGCCGCAAACAGCCAAATCAAACTGAATATCTTATTGTAGTCCCGCTTGCGAAGCCCGTCCCCTTTAGAAAACTTCGGGCGAAACAGAATAATAGCCCCCATAACAGCAGTCAACACGAGAGCAAAAATTAACAGACCAATGCCGCTTAAAACACCGTCTTCAAAAAACGCTTTGACATTTATGATAATCAGTAGCATAGCAGCCAAAACCGAAATAGCGGAAGCAATTTTTCGTTTTTTGGACGTTTTCAAATCCATGAAATAATTCCCCCTTAAAATGGATATTTTCCCATCCGGAATATAATCCCATATTATATATATTAAAAATCAAGTTAGCGTAACCAAAATACGGTCCCATTTCTTAGATTACCTTTGAATATAGCATGTCAACCTTCAATTGTAAAGTTTTTGTAATGCGATTCGTGAATTTGAGTAATAAAAGCCTAGGAACATGACAGGAATTAGTCAAAATGAGTATCACAAATAGGAGACAATCTCCAAAAAGCAGCAAATTTTCTGTGAGTTTTCAACAAATCACACCCCATGATTTCCGAAACCATTTATATACAATCCGTATAAAAAAGAGATCTGCTTCCACAGATCTCCCCTCAATGACAAAAAATGACCAGATCTATAAGCCGAGTTCTGTTAAATGTAATAATCTATCTTTGCACCGCGTCGCCGCTGGTGCTCAAAAGCATATTGCTTTCTGCCACCTTTCAAGACCGTCGGACCAACGAATACATCTTTGTCGGTGTTGCATCGGATAGGGTTTACATAGCCACTGGGTTTCCCCACTGCTGGTGAGCTCTTACCTCGCCTTTCCATCCTTACCCTAAAAAGTCAGGGCGGTTTCTTTCTGTTGCACTAGCCCTAGAGTCGCCTCCGGCTGCTGTTAGCAGCTATCCTGTCCTGTGATGCTCGGACTTTCCTCACAGTAAAACTGCGCTATTACACAACCTGCTCATTTTTTCCTATTATACTTGATTTTTATTTTAGAGTCAATTCCAGAATACAGGAAAAAAACTGAATTTTCTGTGAAAAAGGTTCTGAAAGGTCGCTGCTTAATTGAAAGCAAACCCCAAAATAAAGGTACCTAAAATTATCTGTGAGCCGAATTATTGCTCAAGCTCAACTGAAAGTATATTCCATCCCGAATCTCCGTGATAAAACGGCTGAATAAAAAAGAGTTTTCAGCTTCTAAAAAACCGGCATAAAATCATAAAATGAGTTGACACCCCCTTTGATTTCTATTAGAATAAAGAGGAAAGAACAGTAAGATTTGGCAGGGATTTTTCCTTTTTTCAGCGGATGAAAAAAGGAGTAGATTCAGGCAAAGGATCTTCGCTGTCGGTGTCTGAAAACAGAGAAAAAACTTGAACGCTTCAGCCTATGTTGATTGCGATTCAAAGGTTCTTCCCTATAGCAGACACAGGAAAAACTTGTTGTTGCTTTGGGAGTATCTATGAAGAAAATAATCCGTTCTTTCGGATTGTTGGCGCTGTTGCTGTTGGCAGTCGTTTTTTTGGATATCGGGTGCGTATTCCGGCACGTTACCGGGATCCCTTGTCCAGGATGCGGAACTACCAGAGCCTGTATTCAGTTCCTTCAGGGGCATGTAGTGGATGCGTTTTATTATCACCCGCTGTTTTGGCTGACAGTAATTTTGTTGGTAGTAATGGTGCTGAAAGACGGAAGAATGTTTCGGTCTGAGAAAGCCAACCGATGGTTTTGGATTGTCATTCTGTTGATGTATCTGAGCGTCTATCTGGTACGTATGGTTCTTTTGTTCCCTGACACTCCGCCTATGGAACTTAATGAGCAGGCTCCGCTGTGGAAATTGTGGGAAACGTTTCGTTCCAGATAACGGTCGCATGATTGGGGGATCATAAAGGTTAGTTGGCTTGCTGTTTGTTGACATCTTTCAGCAGCTGCAAAATAAACAAAATGGAGGGCTCTATTATGATTGCGAGAAGAGATTTTTGGGTGGTCTTGGTTTTATCCATTATTACCTGCGGGATTTACTATTGGGTATATCTGTACAGAATGTCAAAAGACCTCAATACAATGGCCGGAGAAGACGGACAAACAGTTGATCCTACATTGGTTGTGGTTTTAACCATCATAACCTGCGGCATTTATGAATATTATTGGCTGTATAAAATGGGAAACCGGATGCAGAATCTGGGCCGCGCCAATAATATCCGCATTGACGAAAATGGTACGACCTATCTCCTGTGGAAACTGCTGGGTTATCTGATTTGCGGTATCGGTACTTGGGTTGGGGTTTATCTGTTTATCAAAAACTTCAATACATTGGCGGACGGATATAATTATCACACCAATCCTTATAATTATCAGGGACAATAATGATTGAGAATGGCTTTTGCACGGAATTATCTGCGGCAGAAGCCATTTCTGCTTTTCCTGTTGTCAAACCGACGCTTTTTGGATCCCTGGGTTGGATTTATGAATAATCAGTTATGAAATTATGACGGATAAAATTGAATTCTTGCAGAAAACATGCTTTTTTTTGAAAAAAAATCTGTAAACAACCTATAAATTTTTAAATTTTGAATCATTCTTTCAAAAAAATTGCAGTTTTCTCTTGACTTTTTTACAGTAAAGTGTTTATAATAGAAACATAAATTTTACTGAAGCAAAATGGGAGGTAACACGATGAGTTATGTAGAAAGAGTGCTGGATGAATTGATCAAAAAAAATCCGGATCAGCCGGAATTTCATCAGGCAGCAAGAGAAGTATTGGAATCTTTAAAAGTCGCAGTAGAAGCGAACGAAGAAGTTTATGAAAAGAACGCTCTGTTAGAAAGATTGGTTAATCCGGAAAGACAGATTATTTTCAGAGTTCCGTGGGTGGACGATAACGGACAGGTGCATGTCAACACCGGCTATCGCGTACAGTTCAACAGTGCAATCGGCCCTTACAAAGGCGGCCTTCGTCTGCATCCATCTGTAAACCTGGGCATTATTAAATTCCTGGGCTTTGAACAGATTTTCAAAAACTCCTTGACCGGTCTTCCTATTGGCGGCGGTAAAGGTGGATCCGACTTTGATCCCAAAGGAAAATCTGACCGTGAAGTAATGGCGTTCTGTCAAAGCTTTATGACTGAATTGTACCGTCACATCGGTGCTGATACCGACGTTCCAGCTGGCGATATCGGTACTGGCGCTAGAGAAATCGGCTATATGTATGGCCAGTACAAACGAATCAGAGACGTATACGAAGGCGTATTGACCGGTAAAGGGCTCACCTTCGGCGGTTCTTTGGTCAGAACAGAAGCAACCGGTTATGGCCTTCTGTATATGACTCAGGAAATGCTCAAATGCAATGGTATTGATATTGCGGGCAAAACTATTTCTGTATCCGGCGCGGGTAATGTTGCGATTTACGCCATTGAAAAGGCTCATCAAATGGGTGCTAAAGTGGTTACCGCTTCCGATTCTACCGGCTGGGTATACGATCCGGACGGCATTGATTTAGCCGCTTTGAAAGAGATCAAAGAAGTAAAACGGGCAAGACTCAGCGAATACACCTCTTACCGTCCAAATGCTCAGTATCACGAAGGTAAAGGCGTATGGTCTGTGAAAGTGGATATCGCTCTTCCCTGCGCAACTCAGAACGAGCTTGATCTGGAAGACGCTAAAACTTTGGTTGCAAATGGTGTAATCGCAGTTTGTGAAGGTGCTAATATGCCTACTACTTTGGAAGCTACCAAATATTTGCAGGACAACAACGTATACTTTGTTCCTGGTAAGGCTGCAAATGCCGGCGGTGTTGCTACTTCTGCGCTGGAAATGAGCCAGAACAGCGAACGTCTCAGCTGGAGCTTTGAAGAAGTAGACCAGAAATTACAGCAGATTATGGTAAATATCTTCCACAATCTGGACAACGCCGCTAAAAAGTACGGAATGGACGGCAACTATGTAGTCGGAGCTAACATCGCTGGCTTTGAAAAGGTCGCAGAAGCTATGATGGCTCAGGGTATTGTATAATTGATTGTGTTATTCCCAAAGGAATTATGAAATAGCATGAGGGCAGATGAAGGTGATCCTGACATCTGCCCTTGTTCTTTTCGCAGCTATTTAGAACGAATTGTGAAAATGGGAAATAAAGCCATAGTATTGTCAAAAAAAGCAGGATATACTATAATAAAGAGTGTCATAGTGTTTTTAACCGGAAGCAGTATAAAAATAGGTGGTAGTGAATAGTGAGTCATGGTCAGGAAACTTTTAAAGTGATTACCTTTAATTTGAGAAAGGACAGTTATTTTGACCGACAAAACAGATGGCGATATCGCAAACAGCTCGTCTTAGACTTTTTCAGAGAATCCGGCGCTGCGATTATTGGCGTACAGGAGTTGCTGCCCGCTATGCGGGAGGATATTCAGTCGACTCTGTCCGGATATAGTATTTTTGGCAACGGAAGAAGCAAGAAGCATTTTAACGAGCATTCTGATATCATTATTAAAAATGACGAAGTGGAAGTGGATTTTTCTAAAACAATTTGGCTTTCCAAACATCCGGAAAAATTTGGAAGCAGGGCGTTTTTGTCTTTTTTCCCTAGAATCTGCACCATCTGTGAGGTAAAATTTCGAGAGTCCGGTCGCCGTATTCGGGTGTTCAATGCTCATTTCGACCATATTTCTTCCTGGGCGAGAAGAATCGGCGTGGAGATTATTTTAAAATATATGGAGCGCTTCCAAAAGCAAGATCCAATGCCTATGGTTTTAATGGGAGACTTTAATGTAAAACCTCACAGTAAGCTAATTCAAAGGCTAAGCAAAAATCTTCACCAATACCAGGATATTCATCTGGTAGATGCTTATACCTACTGTGAACATCCGGAGAAATGCACCAATACTTACCATGGTTTTAAGGGTATCACAGGAAGTGACGCACATATTGATTACATTTTTGTTTCCAGTGATTTAGAGGTGGTCAATACCTATGTGGACTACCAGAAGCGACAGGGGAAATATCTTTCAGACCACTATCCGATTATTGCGACCCTAAGTTTTAAAGATTAGAAAAAGAGAGACAATTGTCTCTCTTTTTCTGTTTGTTGCCTTTTGAGAAAGCTGTTTCGTCGGATGCTTATGCTGGATTTTGCGAAAAAACTGTGGTATGATGGACTACAGAAAAATCTTATCCGGGAGGGTGTTTTATGAAAATCATGGTCATCAATGGGCCAAACCTCAATATGGTCGGCGTGCGGGAAAAGGGGATTTACGGTACCAAGAGCTTTGAGGAAATCTGTCAGTATATTAAAACCGAGGGTGAAAAACGGGGACATACCATCACTCTGCTCCAAAGCAATTATGAAGGCGGCATCATCGATTTCCTTCAACGGGCGTATTTTGAGGGATATGACGGCGTAGTCATCAACCCGGGCGCTTATACTCATTACAGCTATGCCATCCACGATGCCATCAAGGGAAACACGGGGATTCCCACTGTAGAGGTACATCTTTCCAACGTACACGCCAGAGAGGACTTCAGAAAAGTTTCGGTCACCGCCCCGGCCTGTATCGGGCAGATGTGTGGGTATGGAGAAAAGGGATACCTTCTGGCGATCGAAGCCCTGGAGGATTACTATCAAAAGCATCCCAAGAAAAAATAAGCAATCACTCTGAGGATTGTGAAAGAACTCAGATCCTACATGAATCGATACTTAGGTCAAAAAACGACACAGGAACAAGTTGAAGGCGGCGTTTCTTTCGCTGAAGAATAAAAAGAGAACCTGAGAAAGCATAAAGTGCTTTCTCAGGTTCTCTTTTTGGTTGTCCTCTCAGAACTCCCAGCCTCGCAACCAGTTTTCTACTGCAAAAAAGTCTCCGGCTGAGCAACCACCATCATATCTTTTTCGCAGAGGACGGTGTCTCCGTTGGGAATAATGGTTTCATTCCCCCGCTGAATCATAATAATTAGAGTCTGCTCCGGAATTTCCAGCTCCCCAATCCTTTTATTTTTCCACTTATGTCCTTTATCAACCACAACTTCATGAAGAGACAGGTTTTCCCGATCCTCAAATTCCCGGGCGGCAAACACGACAAGGTCTCCCAGTTCCATTACGGTGTTTCCGTTAGGCACAATATTCTCGCCCTTTCTTGAGATCATCACGGCCAGAATATCCTGGGGAAAGCCGATGCGCTGTACTGTTTTGCCCAGCCAAGGATGCCCCTCAGTCACATGGATTTTGATAAAGTTGATATCGCTTTCCTCCTGATAATCGGTGAAGGTCTTATTGACGTCAGAAGAATGGTCTATCATATTCATCCTTTTGGAAAGCCAGGGCAACAGCGTCCCCTGGAAGGAGATGGAAAGCAGTACAATACAGAACACCAGATTAAAGAGGTTATATTCCATCTCAACCTGGTTGAGCAGCGCCAATATGGCAAATACAATCGAAGCAACGCCTCGAAGCCCGGCCCAGGACACAATGCCGATCTGCGCCCAAGAAGAACGGAAGGGCTTTAAAAGCAAAACCGTTACCAGCGGTCTGGCAATAAAGGTCATCGCCGCCATAATAAACAGCGCCGGCAAAAGCACTTCCGGCAGATTGGAAGGAGTGACCAGCAATCCCAGAAGGAAAAAGATAATTACCTGAGCTACATTGGTCAGCACATCAAAAAAGTGTACCAGATACCGTTTTTGAGGAATATAGGAATTCCCCATGATAATCCCGCAGAGATAAACCGCCAAGTATCCGTTTCCTCCCAAAACCGTAGGAAGCGTATAGGCGATTACCGCCACCGCAAAGACAAAAACGGTCTTTTCGTGATCGGCATGAAAAGAAACATGTGTCAAAATAAAAACCGCAAGCTTCCCCATCAATACCCCGCAGAGAATGCCAAAGAAGAGCTGTTTAAACAGCATCAAGGGAATCGAAATCTGCTCTCCGGTCATAATCGTAATCATGATAACAGTCAGCATGTAGGAAATCGGGTCGTTGGAGCCGGATTCCAGTTCCAGCAGGGAGTCGGTGTTGTCCTTCAGCGACAGCTTTTTAGAGCGCAGGATATTGAATACCGAAGCCGCGTCAGTTGAGGAAATGACCGAACCAATCAAAAGGCTTTCCAGCCACTCCACCCTGAGAAAATAGTGTACCATCACCCCGACAAAACCGGCGGTGAGAACGACCCCTAGGGTTGACATCAGCACTGCCTTTGCGGCCACCGGTTTTGCGGCGCTGATATTGGTGCCAAAGCCCCCGTAAAACATAATGAAAATCAGGCTGACAGAACAAATCACGTCTGAAATCGCATAGTTGTCAAAGGAAATCCGAAAAATTCCGTTTTCCCCAAAGCACATCCCCAGCGCAATAAAAATCAGCAGCGATGGCACCGCTATTTTTTCAATCAGCCTGCCGGAAAGAATGCAAATCATAATTACAATTCCAATTAAGAGCAGATAACCTGTCATTTGATACCCCCTGTAATCTAACTTTTTTCTAGTTTATCATGAGCCTATTGTAACATTATAGTCTTTTCTGAAACACAACAGCCTTTCTGGAAATCCCGTCCTCTGACTGGGTATCCTTTTCCTCCTGCACCTGATAGCCGCATCCACTGTAAAGGGCACGAGCCTTTTGGTTGTCCGCTGTGATCTGAATTCCGCATTGTATCAGCCGATTCTTGCGGAAAAAATCTTCTGAAAAAGTCACAGCGTTTCTGCCGATGCCTTTCCCCTGCCATTCTGGCAGGATGACCAGCATGGAAATCCAGCCGATTTTTCCATCCTCCAGTCCATTCAGTTTCAGCCACCCCACCGGAAGTTCTTCGTGAAAGATTACGAAATTTCTTTCGTCAGGATCATGCTGCCAAAAATCCCGGTAATAATGAAGCCATTCTTCATAACCGCGTGCTATGGTATGAAGGGAATCTATGATTTCCTTTCGGTTTAATAAGTCAGTGAGAAATAAAAGTTCCTTTTCCGCTAAGGGACGATAACTGATTTCTTTCATCTATGCATCCTTTCCTTAGTTCCCCTCACGCAGGCTTTGTTCGATGCCGGCCTGAGCTTGCTGCATCTGGTAATAGTCCCCTTTTAACGCCATGAGCTGTTCATGGGTGCCGCTTTCCGCCACTTCCCCGTCTTTGATCAGCAGAATCAAGTCCGCATTCCGGATTGTGGATAACCGGTGGGCGATGGCGATGATCGTCCTTGTTCCAGTCAGGCGGTCAATCGCGTTTTGGATCTCCTGTTCTGTCTTGACATCTACCGATGCTGTGGCCTCGTCTAAAATAATAATCGGAGACTTCCGGAGAATGGCCCTGGCGATAGCCACCCGCTGCTTCTGCCCTCCGGAGAGGCGCAGGCCCCGCTCGCCTACTTTGGTCTCATACTGCTCCGGCATTGCTAAAATATCCTCATGGATATTTGCCGCTTTCGCCGCTTCCTCAATCTCCTCTCTGGTCGCCTCTGGGCTGGCGTAACCGATATTTTCCGCAATGGTGCCGTTAAAGAGGAAGGTGTCCTGCAAAACCGGAGAAATGTTGCGGCGCAAACTCTCCAGCGTCACTGTTTTGATATCGGTTCCGTCAATCAAAATTCTTCCCGTCACCGGATCATAGAATCTTGCTAGAAGCTGGGTGATCGTCGTTTTTCCCACACCGGTTGGCCCAACCAAGGCCACCATCATCCCCGCTTTGCAGCGAAAGGAAATATCCTTCAAAACTGGAATTCCATTGCTGTAGTGGAAGCTAACGTGGTCAAAAGTGATTTCTCCTTTGGCACGTCCTAAATTCTTTGCACCCGCTATATCTTGAATTGCCGGCGGCGTATCCAAAATCAATCCCACACGCTCGGCGCCGGCAAGGGACTGTTGCAGATTTTCCAGCAAAGTGGCAAGACCGGATACCGGCGTATAGAAAAGAGAGAGATAAAGTACAAACGCCACAATATCCTCTACCGACAGCTGACCGTGATAGGCAAACAGGCCCCCGAAAAACACAACCAGCACCGTTCCGGCCGAAGACAAAAACTCTACGCTGGGATGGAAGATCGCGCCGGCGCGCAGCGCGCGAAGCATCGTCCTTACCTGCTGAAAGTTCTTTTGTTCCACATGCTCATATTCTGCGTCTTCCTGGCAGAAAGACTGGATCTCGTGAAGGCCGGAAAGATTATCCTGCAATTTGGCATTGAGCTCCCCCATACATCTCTGAGAAGCCTTAAAAAAGGGCCGCACCTTTTTGGCATACACCACGCCGGAAAAAAGGATCAGCGGAATCGGACAGCAGGTAATCAGCGCCAGCTTCCAGTTGATCGTCAAAAGAATGCCTAACACCCCTAAAAAAGTAACCAGATTGGTAATCAGTTCGGGGATAATATGGGCGTAAAGAAGCTCAAAATCCCTGGTGTCATTGATCACACGGCTCATCAGATCCCCTGTCTGCTTGTCGTGAAAAAAGCCAAGATCAAGGCTTTGCAGTTTTTCATACAGTCTGCCCCGCAGGTCTCCCACCAAATACCAGGCCGCTTTATGCGCCAGATAGTTGCTCAAAAAGCGAAACAGAATCCGGACGCAGTATAATAACAGTAAAATCAGCGCCAAATTGGTGGCGGCAGAAAGAGCATCTTGATCCACTCCCTGTTCCACGATGCCAGTCATGGCGGACAGCACCTTCGGCGCCGCCAGATTTACAACCGTTAATCCCAAAGTAGACAGGATGGCCACCAGATAAAGCCCTTTGTACCTGGCCGCCTCTTTGGTAAGCTTCCACAGCAATCTCATAGTCGTTTTCTCCTTTATTTTGTCACTCGTTTATTGGATTGATTTCTAATTTTGCGAAAAAGCCGCAACATTTTTCCGCACCAAAATTTATTCTACCTGATTTTATTATAACAAAAAATAAATGGTTTTGCACAATAAATTTATAGAAATTGCATTTTTGTTCATTATCGTTAATTGGACTTATTAAACAAAATCTAATTGACATTTACAATATGATATGCTATTGTAAACACAAAGATGGGGTTGCTCCCATGATAAAAGCAGTTTTTAGGTAATCAATTTCTAGCGCAATGCAATAGAAAAAGGAGAGAACACGATGTTATCAGGCTACAAAAATTTTCAGCTTTCCATGTTTGTGACGGTTCGGGACATCGACTTTATGGCGGAGCATCCGGACAAAATGGAAGAACAGCTTGCTTTTTTCAGAAAACACTTAAAGCTCAATAAGCTTTATCTGGAATATCACCGTTCTGACACGGTAGATCTGGAAAAATACCTGTTTGTAAAGGATTTTTTTGACAAGCAGGGAATGGAGATTTCCGCCGCTTTTACCCCATGCAGCCTTCACGACGAGGGATATCAGCATCGAATCAGCGAATGCCTGTGCTACAACAATCCCAATACCCTCTCCCGTATCAAAGAGCACTTTGAAACCATGGCACAGCATGTGGACGCCATCCTGCTGGACGATTATGTGTTCACCAACTGTACCTGTGACAAGTGCCGGGCGGCAAAAGGAGAGAGAAGCTGGGACGAATACCGCCTGGAATTGATGGCAAATGTCTGCAACGAATATATGATCAAACCGGCAAAAGCAGTCAATCCCAAGGTAAAGATCACCCTCAAATACCCTACTTGGCATGAATCCTACCAGCACACTGGCTATAATACCGAAAAAAGCCCCTTCCTCTTTGATGAAATCTATTCCGGTACCGAGACCAGAAACGTGAAATATTCCCTCTTCCGGAATCCACGCTATACCTCCTATTCCCTGATGAAATATGTCTCTACCTTCGCCCCGTACACCAACCGCGGCGACTGGTACGACGTTGGAGGCGACGTAGACGTAGTAGATATGCTGGAACAGGCCTATCTCTCCCTGTTCGCCGATCCCCGGGAAATGACCCTTTATTGCTGGCACGGCTTTGCAGACAGTCTCTATACCCCTGCGATCGGCTTTGAATTAGACCGTATCGACCGCTTTTTAGGCAAAATCGGCAAGAGTACCGGCATTCCGGTCTATCTACCTCATAATTCCAGCGGGGAGGATCATATTTTTGACTTCTTGGGAATGTGCGCCCTTCCGGTCACCCCCACTACCTCCTTCCCCGAGGAACCCTGCATGGTAGGGTTGACCGCCGAGCCTGTCTGTGATCCGGATCTGCTCGCCAAAGTGAAAGCGCACCTGGAAAAAGGCGGAAACGTATTTGTAACTAACGGCTGTCTGACCGCCTTGCAGGATCGAGGGATGTACGAATTCACCGGACTAAGAACCCGCAATCAGACTCAGATTTCCAAAGAATTCGGCTGTCCAAATCCCGCCGCCTTTGGGCACACTTATTATCAGGCGGACAAAGACATCGCCATGCAGATCGTAGACTTTAAGCTCAACGAAAACGACCTTGTGGCAGTGCAGAATCAGCCTGCGTTCCCCAATCCTCTTTTAGCTTTCAGCAACTACGCTTTGGGCAGGATTTATCTTTTGAATGTACCGGAAGCCTGGGCCGATCTTTATCATATTCCAGTGCCGGTGCTCAACACCCTTCGGAAAACCCTCTCTCAGGATATGGATCTATGGCTGGACGGCCCCAGTGAAATTGCTCTGTTCCCCCGGGATAATCACAGCTGTATCATCGAGTCTTTCCTGGAATACGGCGCTTGTGTGAGAGTCCATGTAAAAGGGGAGGTTCCTTTCCTCACCAATGTGGAAACCGGCGTGAAAATCCCCAGAAATTATCAGGAAAATGGGGAAAGCGTGTTCCTGCTGCCGACCAAAAAATCAGATTTTTCCGTTTATCAGTGGTAATTGTTCTCTTTTGCCAGTTCCTTTGCGGGAACTGGCATTTTCTCAGAAAGGAAGTCGGAACTATGTCCTTTGAAACTGTCTTTCACGGGAATCTTTCCCGCATCATTCGGCTTAGCGATACCGCTTATCTGCGGCTTGGAAACTTACCCATCCGGGACCAATGCAATGTGGGCATTCTGCTTACCACACAAGGGATCGTCCTAATCGATTATCCGGAGCAGCATCCCGGTGATGAAATCCTTCGGGAAGCGGAACAGCTCTTTCATCAGAAAGTCACCCACATTTTCTTCACCCACGCCCACGGAGATCATCGCAACGGCCTTTCCGCCTTTCTGGGAAAAGACGCCCTCTCCCGGAAAGAAATTCTTTTGCTGGCATCTCCGGCAGGGGCAAAAGAACTCCACAGCTGTTATCCGGAGCTTCCCAACTCCATTGGGATCTTGCGGGATGGGGAAACCATCACCATTGGAAAAACGTGTTTTTCTATTCAAATTCCCAAACTGCTTCCCGCCCATTCTCCCTGGGACATGCTCATCGGCTGTGAACCAGAAGGGCTGCTCTTCACCGGAGATTTTCTAAATCCGCCTGATACCCTGTATTTTCATTCCAGCAATTACCGCAATTGGGCCATTGAGATGAAGTCGATGCTCGCGCAGGACAGATGGAAGCACCTGATTCTGGGGCACGGACTCCCCTGGACGGTTCAGGAAGGGGAATTGTCTCTGTCTTATCTCTCCAGTCTGGGAGATTTGTTTGAGGCGCTTCAGCAGGAATCTTTTGCGGTAAATGAGAAGACAAATTATTCTGAACTTTTTGAAAGGATACCTCATCAAAGGAAAACGCTTGCCTTTTTAGAAAAAACAGCAGGAGCCTCTCACGTACTGCGGCAGTTAAGAGAAATACAGCATGCTTTGGCCTAATGTGATCATCTCGACAGGAGCAATCCGGAAAGGAGTCTTTATTATGAACGTAACCGACGCCATTCGAAACAGAAGAAGCATACGGCATTATCAGGAGGGATTTGTCATCCCCCAGGAAGAAATCAGGCTTATTTTAGAAGCCGCCATGATGGCGCCCAGCGCCCGCAATACACGTCCCTGGGAATTTTTTGTCGTCACAGATCCCGCAGTAAAAGACAGTCTCGTCAATGCCCATCCCTATGCCAAGCATCTCAAAGAAGCCTCTCTGGGGATTGTGGTCTGCGGCAGGCCGGATCTGCAAAACGGCACCGACAATGACTTCTGGCCGCAAGACTGCGGCGCCGCGGTAGAAAATATTCTGCTTCAGGCCCTGGAACTGGGATATGGAAGCTGTTGGTGCGGAATTCACCCGGAGAAAAAACGGGTGGCGGCATTCCAGGAAATTTTAAATACCCAAAGCGTGCCCCTGGCTTTAGTGACCATTGGCGTATCCAAAGAGACTCCTCCTCGTCGGGGATTTTACGACGAAAAACGGGTGACCTTTCTGTAAGAGGAATCTTATCAGGAAAAAGCTCTAAAAAAGAAAATCAGGGAGGCTTTTTCGCTCATCCCTGATTTTTTATTGCAATCATAAACAGTCGTTATTCCTTGCATTTCAGTCTAAAATCCGGCATTTCCTCTAATTCTTGCAAGAGCTGACGGAGATGGTCCAGGACATTTTCCTCTCCTTCTGCCAAATAGTAACAGCCGCCCTCTGCTCCCAGAATTCCTCCTCCGGCAAATAAAACCGGCTTGAGCCCAGTGAGGAGCTCGACGGCCTCTAATTCTGTAATGACCTCTCCCGGCAGCGGAAGCAACCGCAGCCCGGTTCCATCCGGGGCATTGACAAGACCCGCCAATTTTGAAATCCTACCGCTGACTCGTTTTTCCACCCCTACCGGTACATACAGCTTTACCCTCCGGCCATACACAGCTGTCAAAATCGGCTGGGCAGTCCCTACCGTGGGATTCCCCAAAACCACGCCAGCCTCTTTTTTCTCTAAGTTGACCGCATTCGCTCCCTTGAAGATGATATCCTGATCCGTAAGACTGTCGGCAATGTCAAAAATGGTGCATCCTTTCAGCCATTTTCCCTTTTGAATAATCACATCACCAGAAAAATCTCCTTCCGGAGCCTTCCCCCGAGGGACCGTAACCCCTCTGAAAAAGCTTTTAGGATCAAACGCGTTTTCCTGTCCCACCAGTTTTAACAGTTCATAGGCTACCGGAGCATTGGTCGTTCCGGCCACCACCGCAATCGTATGCTGTTGTAAAGTCTTTTTCATCTCCGGCAACGACGCAACAGCCTTGGCAATGAGCTTTTTCCCCTGAGCAGGCGTTAAATAAAATTGCATTTTCCTCATTTTTCATTCCTCCATCCGCTGATTGTCTAATACTATTATTATAAACTTTGAAGACGGGAAAAGAAAGGTTTTTCCTAATCTGATTTTATAATAGAGGCATCAAGGTTCAAACAGATTTCTAAAAAAGAAAACGCCCTAATCAATCCATTCTACACGGCGGGCTTTTGCCAAAATTTCATCGGACGCCTCTTGGTTCTCAACATAGGTCAAAAAGCCCGCTTCGTATTCATCGGAAATTACCTCCAAGTCCGCTTCTAGCGAACTATTATAAGTATCCGATACAATCAGCTTTTTATTTTTGCCGGAAAAGCTTTTTACCCGAATAATCTCATCGCAGGCATCAGGCCATTCTCCTGTATCCTTTCCGCTCTCCAAGATTGTCCTGTTGCGATTCAAAGAAACAAATATCCAAGCAGAATAGCGGTTTGGCAGTTCACTGTCTAATTCAATCTTATCAGAACATTCTAAACGCACCACATACCCTACAGATGGGTGCCTCTGTTTCAGCTTTCGCACCATTTCACAAACTTCGTCAAAGATGCGGTCTTCATTCTGCCGAATCTCCATCACTTCTGTTGCGCTTGAGGCCGTCCTTTGGTTTCTTTCTTTTAATCTTTTGCTTTGTAACGTGCCGGTTTTTGGCTTGCTTTTTTTCTTGTTCAGCAAAGAACCTCGTATCATACGATAACCAATCAGCCCAAAGATGATAAATCCGATAACGCTTGACACTACAATGCTGGGAGTTGGCTCCAAATATTTTGTGGAATTCTCCGGCGCATCGGGGTCAAATTTGATCTCTAAAGTTTCGCCAAGGGTTTTGGAGGTGTTGCTTTTCACGATCTCGCCCGTATAAACATTTCCATTGGCTTCATACTGATATAGGATATCATAAACTGTGTGGTAGCTACGATGGCCATGCCGTCCGCCGCTGGTTTCGGTTCGCTCATCTACGCTAATCACAGTTGCAGTAGCCACAGACCAGTCTCTCTGTCCGAGCTGTTCTGCATATCTTGTAATTCCTATCATAAGAGAAGAAAATCCAAAGAAGAGAAAGACAATGCCGAATATCGGGATTTTCAGTTTTTTCTTTTTCATAATCACACCCCTCGGATCACCGGCTTTTCAGATAACCGATCTGCATTAAAATATCGTTGATTTCGTCTAAAGAGTCCGGTGAATAGGCGTAAACCACTGTGTTCCCCTGATACATCACAAGATGGTACACGCCGTCTACAACCGCCGTGAACATCTTATTGCCGTCAGAGAGCACCGTTTCATGTTTTTCCCGTTCCGAAGGTTCCATATCCGGCGAAACATTGTATGAAATTTGGTTATATACGAGATCCGTTGTTTCATCATCGGAATATTCGTAGAACTCAAATTTGTCCTCGCCTTTCACGCCGGCACATACATACATCAGCTTATTTTCGTCAAGCTCCCAATAGGTTACGGGAACATTGGCTGTTTCGTAGCCTCTTTCGCTCAAAACGATGGCTGCCTCATCCCGGCCTATACTGTTACTGTCAGAATGGTTTGAATCACCGATATAGAGAAACATAAAGAAAAGTAAAATGCCGAAGAAAAAAGCACCCACAAGGGAATAAACGATAATGTTTTTTCTGCGGTTCTTTTTCCCTTCTTCTTTTTCTTTGGAATGTTTGGCTTCCAGTTTTTCAGCCAACAACTCATCCAGCGGATGATTGTTTCTGTAAATTTTCTTCCAGATCACCAGACCGATGTTGATAAGAACAAGAATCAGATTCCCGATAAAAGCGTATCTCAGATGCTCGGGATCTCTTGCGCAGTATACGGCGAGTGTCAGCGCGGCAAAACCGGGAAGCGTACAGATTCCGAAGGTCCACATCAGCCGAATAGATTTTTTCGGATCAGAGCTTTTTTCCCGGAAAAAGGCAACCAAAAACCGTTGCCTTTTTTGCAAGCTGCGATGCGATGAAGTGCTTGGCAAATTCAAATCTGACGCAAACCTCAAAAATTCTTGGAAGGTCATGCCCGTTAAATTCATGGCCTCTCGGAAAATCCAAAAGGCACAGCAGAAGTTAACCGGCAATAGAAGAATAGAAAATACAATATTCCATATCTGTTTCGTCATAACATGATTCGCACCCTTCAAGGAAAATCCGTGTTTTACCCTCCAGATTCTTCCAGCTTTTCATCCGAGTATCTCTTCAATAAAACGCTGGAAACGATCAACAGAATGGTAAATACACCGAAAATTAAACCGATCCAGATCAATGATTGACCCAAAATCTCATATACCGGAAGAATGCCATAGTTGAGCGTAATGTCCAGTGAGATCTTCCGATAAAAAGAATCCCGCAAACGCCCTATTGATGGGCATTTACGGGATTATGATTTGGTACTCCGTACGGGGGTCGAACCCGTGCTTCAAGAATGAGAATCTTGCGTGTTAACCACTTCACTAACGGAGCAAAATCTAAGAGCATTGATAGTATACTGCTTTTTGACAAAAAAGTCAACCTTTTTTTGCATTTTTTCACGTCCTTTTTCTCTATCCTGCAAATCTTATTTTCCGAATCTGAATGTCCCGGATTTTCCCTTCTCCATTTTTGCGAAGTTGTCGTAAACTTATCATTACTTATACCATATTTATTGACAAATACTACAAAATCGAGTATTATTCTATTCGGATATAATTTGTTTATAGTTATGTAACAAATTGTTTTTATTTCACTTATGACCTCAGGAGGGTTTCTATGGAAAACAGAGAAAAAATCTCGTCCCGGCTCGGGTTTATCCTGATGTCCGCCGGATGCGCAATCGGACTGGGAAACGTCTGGCGTTTTCCTTATATTACTGGTAAATACGGCGGGGCGGCCTTTGTTCTGATCTATCTGTTCTTTCTGCTTATCATGGGACTTCCCATTATGACGATGGAATTTTCTGTAGGACGCGCCAGCCAAAAAAGTGCCGCCCGTTCTTTTCATGTTTTGGAGCCAAAAGGTACAAAATGGCATATTTACAGTTATTTTGCCATGGCAGGGAACTATCTGTTGATGATGTTCTACACCACCATCGGCGGTTGGATGCTGAATTATTTTGTGAAAACAGCCGCCGGAGAATTCCAGGGTCTTGATCCGGACGGGGTTGCCGGCATCTTCTCCGACATGACGCAAAAGCCGCTTACCATGACTTTTTGGATGGTAGTGGTCGTTCTGCTCTCTTTTGCCGTATGTTCTTTTGGGCTGCAAAAGGGTGTAGAAAAAGTCACAAAATTCATGATGTGCAGTCTGTTTTTTATCATGATTATTCTTGCCGTTCGCTCTGTTACCTTGGAAGGGGCGTTGGAGGGCGTAAAATTCTACCTGCTTCCCGACTTCAAGAAAATGGCAGAAGCTGGTATTGGAGATGCTATTTACGCCGCTATGGGTCAGGCATTCTTCACTTTAAGCTTAGGCATTGGTGCGTTGGCGATTTTCGGTAGCTATATCGGAAAAGAACGCCGCCTGACTGGTGAAGCCGTCAATGTTTGCGTATTGGATACCATTGTTGCTTTGATGTCAGGGCTGATTATTTTCCCAGCCTGCTTTGCTTTCGGGGTACAGCCCGGAGAAGGTCCAAGCCTGGTATTTATCACTCTGCCAAATATCTTTAACCATATGCCGGTTTCCAGGTTATGGGGCAGTTTGTTCTTTATCTTTATGGCTTTTGCTTCTTTAACAACCATTATTGCGGTATTCGAAAATATTATCTCCTTTGCAAAAGATTTGTGGGGTTGGGGACGAAAAAAGGCAATCGCAGTCAATCTCGTCGCGATTCTTCTTCTTTCCATGCCCTGCGTACTGGGCTTTAATCTGCTCAGCGGATTTCAGCCTTTGGGCGAAGGCACTACAATTTTGGATTTAGAAGATTTCATCGTCAGCAACAACCTTCTGCCGTTAGGCTCTTTGGTTTACCTGCTGTTCTGCGTTGCTAAAAAAGGATGGGGCTGGAAGAACTTTCAGGCTGAGGTCAATACAGGAGAAGGGATTCGTTTCCCCAACTGGATTCGTCCTTATGTGACCTATGTGCTCCCCTTTGTAATTTTGATCATCTTTGTAATGGGGTATCTGACCAAATTCTTCCTCAAATAGAAATTTTGTCAAAAACACCTCTGGATTTCCAGAGGTGTTTTTTGCGTCCTATCTAATCTGCACCCAATCCCTTCCTGATAACAGAACGCCAATCTATGCGATTCCAATCTCCCACAAAGATTCCCTCCTGAGTTCCGGAAAAGGAATCATCGCAGCAGGTGTAGGACTGTGCTTACCAATGATTTTTTCCATCCAGACCATATTGTACCAGCGTCCAAACTTATATCCGCACTGATGGAATTCTCCAACCAGGCGATAGCCTAAATGTCTGTGAAATTCCGCGCTGTTTTTGGTCAAATAAGCGTCTTCTTTTTCCGGATAGCCAATACAGGCGTTGAGATTGGTGATGTTCTGAAGCCTGGAAACTTTCTCAATTGCTTGATAGAGCTTTTTGCCAAGCCCCATTTTTCTGCTGTCCTCTCTGAGATAGATGGATACTTCTGCCGCCCAACTATAAGCTGCCCGGCTGCCAAATGAGCCGGTATAAGCATACCCCAACAGTTCCCCGTCTTTTTGCGCAACAAGATAGGGATATTTTTTTAGGGTATTTTCCATTCTCTCCCGGAATTCTTTCACAGACGGTACCTCATACTCAAACGTGATCGCCGTCTTTTGCACATAAGGCGCGTAAATTTTCAGCAATGCTTCTGCGTCTTCCAAAGACGCCACTCGAAGCGTGATCCGATCCTCTCCCATTTTCCTATCCCTCCGTATTTTGCATCCATCGTTAGAAAGCCTCTCGTCGGCCTATGTCCATCCTGCTGGAAGTTTCAAAAATTCATTTTTTAAAGATATTATTGTAGGTCATCATAATACTTTACGGCCGGTAAGTCAAGCTGGATTAGCTCCATGCTTCTTTCCTTTCTGCTCCAACAGCTCCTGTCCCTTTGGCTCGTTCTCCTCACACAAATTCAGCTCAATCCTCTATTTTCTCTCCAGCTTCATCCAAAGGAAAAGGGACAGAGCCGACGACTCTGTCCCTTTTTACAATCCTAATTGCTTATGCTGTCCCAATTAAGGCGAGCTTATGCGGAAAGGAAACGATCCACAATCTGCTGCCGATATTCTTTTGACAAGGAAGCAAAGAATGCGGAATAACCCGTTACACGGACTACTAAATCCGGATAAGCGGACGGATCTTCATGCGCTTTCAGGAGTTTTTCCTTAGAAACGCAGTTCATGTTGATCAAGGTACCATCCATCTGTTCATGTGCGTGAATCAGCGCTACCAATGCATCGACGCCGCCTTCATTTTCAATCAAACCGGTATCAATGTCCAGATGCAGCGGAGCGGAGTTCCCGTAACCCGCCTGTGTTTTAGCAACCGCATTGGCTTTCAAAGCGGGCGAGAAGGTGTCGATTCCTCTTGCGAAGCCCGGATCCGGTTCAGAAGAATGGGAGATCGGATCGCCGTTATGCCGTCCGTTGGGCGTTGCCGGAGTCTTTTTCCCGTACATATAGACGTCGCCGTGAGAGAACATCCCCGGAATTGTCATGAGATGATGCTTGGGAGTCGGAGTATCATGTACCTGATGCACATATTCGTCCCGAATTTTCAGCGCCCAGTCTTCTGCAATCGAACCAGGAGAACCGAAACGTTTGATGTTGTGCAGCATCAGACGTTCATTTTCAGCGTCTTTAAAGTCGGTATCCAGGAGTTCAAAGAGACGTTCCCAGGTCATTTTCTTTTCCTCTACGATTCTCTGCTGAATCGCAGCGAAAGAGTCCGCTACGGTTGCCAAAGCAATTCCGTCCATATTGAGGTTCAATACATCTACGCCGCCGTTTGCACAGTTTAATCCTCTCTCAATCGGACCATACATAAACAGGTTCAGCACGATTTCCGGTACGTTTCTGCCGATCACCTCATAGTGCTTGTCGTAGCCTTCTTTAATGCAGTTGACCATAATAGAGAGGTGATGCTGAAACAGCTCCCACAGACGGTCAATGGAGTATTCTTTTTCCGCTTTTAAATCCTCTAAGGCATAATGAAGCGCCATCGCCATATTCACACGGGTAACATCCTGCAAAGGATATTCATGTCCCGGGATCGCTACCCAGTTACAGCCGCATTTGGTTCTCATACGACCCAGCTCAATGGGGTAACCATTTTTGGCATAACCCTCTGTAATGCCCTTTTCCAGAGAATAGCAAACACCAAATCCATCTTCAATGGTGTACTCTACCGCACGTCTTAAGAGTGCTTCCGGTGAGTCTCCCTGATTTTCCAGAGGCGCATGAACGCGGATTCCCATATTATTGGGAATGCCCAGCAAATGCATCGCGTCCAGAATGACAAAGGAAATTCTGCTGGTCATTTCTCGATCTCCAGCGGGAGAAACTCCCCCGATCTGAGAATAGTGAGTATCATTAAAGAACAGACTTGCCAGATACCAAACGGCTTCTTCTTCTGTCAGCTTACCCTGAGCAATATCCTTTTCAAAGTAGGGCTTCAGCATCCGGTCTAAGGGATTCGTGGCCCCGCCTGCAAAATAAGTCCGGTCTACAGACTGGAACTGAGCAATAAACTGGCAGGCTTCTCTGAAGTCCTGAGGAGGCTGGGTTGCCAGATTGTGGTTCATTCCGGCGATTCTCAGATAATTCTGTTTATGGAACGGATCGGTTTCTTTTTCTGCCAGTTCTTCGGCCAATTTGGCATGAGCTTCTACCCAATCGATAATCCCCAAAAGAAGGAGTTCTTCTCCATCATAAAAGTCCGTGTTTTCCGGCTGGTTGATTTCCCGATATTTTCTGACTTTATCCAAAAGACCTTTCCAACCCAATTCCAAACCGATATTGACATCGGGGCAGAGATGATTCATCCCCGCAAAGCCCGGCTGTAAAATATGATACTTTTCAACGGTATCGTGCCATTCCTTGGAAGGGCGGTCTTCTTTCGCTACTCCAATTTTCATAAACTCTTGAATGACACCTACCCAGCAGGTTGCCAAGGCGCTGTTGCGGTTGATGTATTTCGGCATTTCCCGCATAAAACGCCCAAAGTTTTTCCCGATCAGCTTCGGTCCATGTACCAAGCCGTCTTCTGCATATTCCGGTTCAAAGTGAAAATCCGGGAAACAGATAAATCCGTGGTCGTCAATATCAATAGACCCTCTAATTTTCAGCTTCTCATCGTTGATTTTGACTTTATCATCGTGCAGATTATGGATCAGCTGCATGTAACGATCGGACACATTAACTTTTTCCGTATTGATAGCATGCGTCATTGTAAAATCCTCCTAATTTAGCTTATTCTTTCATAAAGTTTCTAATCTGTTTGCTCCAGTCATTAAATAAAGTGATATTTTTCTTTCAATCTCGCCGCAACCTTTTTATCCATATTGGGAATATCGATCTGCGGCTTGGAACCTAACGCGATGTACTTGGAATTCCCCATGGCATGATAAGGCAGCAGCTCTGCCGTAACCTGCGGGAACTGTTCCAAATAGTTCGAAATCAGCGGAAGCTGATCATCATTGCTTCCTGGAATACAGGGGATACGGACAAAAACCTCTTTGCCGGACGCGACCAGTTTTTCGAAATTCTCCAGAATCCGTTTGTTGTCAACACCGGTCAGTTCTTTATGCCGTTCCGGTTCAAAGGCTTTGATATCATACAGGAAAAGATCTGTGTCGTCAAGAATCTTCTCAAACCGTTCCCAAGGCACATTTCCGGCCGTATCCACTGCTGTATGAATTCCCGCCTCTTTGCTGCGCTTCAAGAGTTCACTTAGAAAGTCGACTTGCAGCATACATTCTCCTCCGGAAAAGGTGACTCCGCCTCCGGAATAGTCAAAATACGGCTTGTTGGAAAGGATTTCCCTCATCACATAATCGGCGTCCTTTTCTTCCCCTACCGCTACCAAGGCTTCTGCATAACAGTCTTCGCAGCATTTAAAACAACGCTGACAGGTGGAGAGATCTATGATATGCGCTCCATTTTCTCCAACCTTATGGCATTTCCCGGGACAGTTCTTGATACACGCCAAGCATCCCACGCATTTTTCCGGATAAAACAAAATCTGCCGTTTCGGAGAGATCGATTCCGGATTATGGCACCATTTACAGGACAAATTGCATCCCTTAAAGAAAACCACCGTACGGGTACCCGGTCCATCATGGATGGAAAAATGCTGTATGTTAAAAATATTTCCTTTTTTCTCCATTGCTTACTCACCTCTTTCCCGAATAGGATGTTCTTAAGGCGGGATACTCCTCTAGCAAATATCCCGCCTTGTAGTATATTAACCTTTTACGCCTGCAGATGCAATACCCTGAATGATATATTTCTGCAAAAACAGGAAAATCAAAAACGGAGGCACAATCGCCACACAGGACAAAGCAAATACTCTTGGATAGTCTTTTGTTCCAAACTGCTGCAACTGAGCGGTCAGCATACCGATATAGGCCGGCAGCGTGGATTCCTGCATATCATTGATGTACATAAACGGCGTCATCCAGTCGTTCCAGGTGTTCAGTGCAACGTTTACAGCGATTACTGCAACGATTGGCAGCTGCATCGGCAGTACAATCTGGAACATGGTTCGGAAAAAGCCGCATCCATCCATTTCCGCCGCTTCCTCAAAGGCCGGCGTTAAAGACTTCATCGACTGCATAAAGAGGAATACCCACATCAAATATCCCCAGCCTAAAGGCAGATAAAGCATAAGCGGGCTGTTGATAAGTCCCTGGCCGCCGTTACCAAAAATATCGTTTCCGCCTACCAACGGAATGTTAGCAACCATAACGAATGTAGGGATCAAGGTCAAAACACCGGGGATTACCTGTGTACCAATAATAATTCCCAAGAATATCTTTTTACCTCTAAAATTATATCTGGCCATAACATATCCAACAAGGATCGCCATAATACAAACTATAATTGTGTACCATCCTACACGAAGGAATGTATTGATCAACGGGCGAAGACCGCTGGAGGTAAAAATCACACTGAAATTCCCAAATTGTGGAGTTTCAGGCCAAGGGAACAAATCCCCCATATTACTGAATTCTGTCTTGGTGTTTAAAGCTGCCATCAAAGAGAAGAGGAATGGATAAAGCATCAGGATAGAGAACACGCCCATTACCAGAAGCCAAATCGCACGCATAACAATTTTACCAGCTTTTCGCATCTCCTAGTCCTCCTTCCTCAATACAACCTTAAAGTAAATAATTGCAAAAATAATCGTTACAATACCCAAAATTGTTGATTCGGCGCCAGCCATACCCATATTAAAGTTGACTACACCATCACGGTAAATTCGATACATCAAAACGTCTGTTTTGCCGTACGGATTACCTTTTGTAATAAACATGATGATATCAAACATCTGCATTGCACCGACAATACCTGTCAAAATAATATAGGAAGCGACAAATTTCAATCCTGGAATCGTAATATAACGGACTTTTTGAGCAAAGCTGGCGCCATCTACATCTGCCGCCTCATACAAGGTCGGATCAATGGACTGCAAACCGCCCAGCCAAATAATAGCCGCAGGCCCTAAAGATCTCCACAAGAAATAAACAACTACCCAGAAGACCATCCAGAACTGAGAATAGTTCCAAGTGATGGTAGGCTGACCAATTTGTTTTAAGAATCCGTTAATACCGCCGTTTACTTCCAACAATGCAACAAAAATAGCAGATGTAATGGAAACCGCAGCAATAGATGGTACATAGACGCTGGTTCTGAAAAATCCTCTTGCTTTACTATTTACGTTTAATGCCAAACCAACTATGAAAGATACTACTGTATTAAACAGTAAGCAGATTCCGCCGATCCAGAACTGACGCCATAATAATGTAAGATAATCTCCCGTTGTAAAAAAGTCAACATAATTTTTAAATCCTACAAACTTAGGAGAAGAGGCTAAACCGTTGTACTCAGTCAATCCCAAATAAAGTCCATAAACCAGTGGGATCAAGCCCCAAAGTGCAATATAAATAAAGAACGGCAAAATAATGCAATATGCCCTGCGCGCTTCACGCTTGGATTTTGTCATTATTTTGGGTGCTTTTGCTGTTTTCGTCAATGGATATACCCCCTTGTTTTGTATCGTGTTTTGTATTGGGGACTATGCTGTCACTACTCCACAGTACAAAACATCGATACAGAATGAAATGCGAAAGAGAGCCGGCTGACACAGAAAACCATGCCGCCGGCATCACCTTTCTGATATAGAGGAAACTATATGAAGCAAAAAAATTCAACTAATTAGTTAAGATTTTATTTCAGCAAAGCTTCAATTTCCTGTGTAGCCTGAGAACAAATTTCATCAATTGGATCTTCTGTCATAGTAGTACGAGCCAATACTTTCTGGTTGATAACTTCCCATACCTGAGCATCGTTTTTCGGGAATACTGCAACGCCGGAGAAAGTACCGGATTTCAGTGCTTCATTTGCAGTGGTCAGGGTCGGGTTGTCGCTGTAGAGATCAGGATTATCAAGAATGCTGTTCAAACCAGAAGAAGTAGATTCTGTCAACCAAATTTTCTGAAGATCTTCCTGCAAAGCAACCCGGATAATGTTGAAGGCTTCTTCTTTATGTTTAGAAGCTTTCGGTACACCAACAAAGTTAGAACCAACCAGGCAGTTTCCTTCTGTACCATCTTTGGTCGGCAGCGGAGCAACGCCCCAGTTCATATTGTTCTGGTCACAACCAGTCTGCTGCCAAGCACCGTTGATTGCAAAAGCAATTGTCTGGTCTTTCTGGAATGCATTCCACAGCGGGTCTTCAGAGGCGTTGTTGCCCAAACCTTCTGGGAAGTTTTTGTTCATATCACGGATAAACTGCAAGGTTTCCTGTACTTTGCTGTCATTTAAGTTGATCTTGCCGTCAACACCGAAGTCGGTACCTAATTGACGGAAGAATGGAGTCGCTCTCAAAGCGCCGCCTGCATGTGGGAAAGAAGGAATACCGCCGCCCCAGAATTCGCCGTTACCAGCTTCTGTGATCTGGTCGGACATTTCTTTAAATTCATCCCAAGTAGTCGGAGGAGTTTCCGGGTCCAATCCAGCTTTTTCCATCAAATCTTTGTTGTAGAAAAGCATAAATACAGAAGATTTTAAAGAAACTGCAACCGGATTGCCTTCTGTGTCATAAATCAAATAAGAAGGTGTTACCAAGGAAGCGATATCATCCGGAAGAGGTTCCAAAATGCCTTCATTTGCATAAGTAGGCATAAAGGTTTCACCTGCTACCAAATCAAGCGGGCTTCCTGCAGTTAATGTTGCACGCTGTTTCTGGTCTAATGCTTCAGCCCAGCCCCAGTCCTGCCAATCAACATCATAATCAGGATACTGTTCTTCTACTGCTTCCATTAACTTAATGTGATACTGAGCCTCAGCACCGAGTTCAGTACCGTTTTCTTCTGCGGTTTGTTCAGCAGCTTTGATCTGATCTTCTGTGTAACCAATAAATGGAATTACAATTTTTGCTGAGCTGGAACTTCCGCCGTCATTACCTGAACCGCCATCGCTGCCGCCGCCGCATGCGGTTACAGACAATGCCATCATACCGGCCAGTAAAACTGCCAATAATCGTTTTTTCATTGTTCATTTCTCCTTTTTGTTTCTTTGCATACGCTTATTTACGCTATGTAACCGCTGTGCTTACAGCGCCACATTACAGCCTTTTACAACGCCGCTTTATCACGCGGCACAGAACGGACATCTTTTTATTCCGTCCTTTTTATCACTTTTTCCTCCTTTTCTTTACACAAACAAAACTTTGTCTCTTTTGACATGTGAAATATCATTTATGTCAATAATGATATGTTGAATATATCATTATACCTAATTCTTTTTTGCTATTTCACCGAATTTTGTTTAATTTTTATTCGATTATACACATGCTTCGCATATATTGTCAATAGTTTTTTTATATTTTTTTTAAAATATTTTTCTTGTTCGTATTCTTTGTCATGTTTTTGTCAATCTTTGTATTGTTCTACAAAAGACATTATTTCTTTTTGTTTTAGTCTCTAAAACTATTAAATTTTTTCTTGTTAAAATTGACTTTCAAAAAACGTTAAGTTATACTGAAAAAGAAGATTTTGCGATAGATAGGCGGGGAGATTCATGGGCACAATTCAGCGAAAAAATCTTTATGAAGAGATCAAAGAAAATTTGATCAGAGAAATTCATTCCGGTAAATTGCTCCCTGGCAGCAAGCTGCCTACCGAAAGCCAACTGATGAAAAAATATCAGGTAAGCAGAATCACGGTCTCCAAAGCGATGTCTGAATTAAAGGAGGAAGGATATATTGTCCGATATCCCAGCAAGGGCTCCTTTGTCAGTGAAAATCCGCCTTCAACAGAAAAAGAACAGTCCGAACCCGCTGCAGATACTGACTTTAACAGTCCTTCCCACGGCGAGTATACCGAAATCGGCATTGTAATTCCCGCTGTGATGGATCAGTTCGGTCTGGATATCTTGGCAGGAATCAACAAGGCCCTTCCCAAAGATCAATATCGGGTTTATATTTACCCCAGTCACAACGCCGAAATAGAAGATTATGTCCTTAAACGATGTCAAAATAGTTTATTGTCTGGAATCATTATGTTCCCTGTAGATCAGGAATATTACAGCGAACAGGTGCTGAAAATGAAAGTGAATCATTATCCTTTCGTTTTAATCGACCGTATTCTTCCAGGTATTGATACCAATTATGTTATTTCTGATAATTTTACCGCTGGCAGGATGATCGGAAAACATTTAGCAGAACTCGGCCACAGTAATATTGCGATTTTTTCCATGACTGACCGCACCACTTCTACCATTAAAGATCGTATCGACGGTTTGCAGTATGAGTTGTCTATGCGTTCGTCAGATTATCACGCTGTGGAAATTACAGAATGGCTGGATGTTTCGGTTCCAGTGGGAAATTATCTCCCCAGTTTTCGAAAATTCATTCAGGAAAAAGGGATTACTGCTATTATTGCTATGGAATCAAAAACCGGCACTTATCTTTATACACTTTTAAATTTGCTGAATGTTTCAATTCCCGGTGAGATATCTTTGATTCTTTTTGATAATCCCATCCACGACTCAATTTATTTCGATTTTTTTACTCATATTGATCAGCACGCAGTAGAAATTGGTCACCAGGCCGCCATTACCCTCAAAAATATTCTGGAAGGAAAACAGACCTCTATTTCCAGAAAAATATTGACGCCGACTCTGGAAATCAGGGATTCTACCGGGCCTAGTCCGCTGAAAAATCAAGTCAAATAATAAGGCGGTTATTGTTAGTTAAAAATATTCCAGCTAAATCAAACAGCCGGAAAGAACCGATATCGGTTCTTTCCGGCTGTTTTTGAAACGCCTGCTATCTTTTACGGATGCAATTCTATTTTCCTTACTCTGCAAATTCCCCTCAGAAGCAGCACTCCGCTTTTGATTTTTCTATAACCTTTTGTCCCAAACAAAAAGGTTTTCGCTTTTATCACGATATCATTATGATAATTATGACATAGAATATTTTGCTGCAAAATAAAAAAACGGTGGTCTATCCGATTTCTCTTTTGACAGGACACGCAATTTTCTATAGAGAATTCATATAAATTAGAGAATCTGTTTATCTAATAAAGGAGGAATCAGTTTGTTCACCGAATGGATTTCCGCCATCTTTAGCCATTTAATCTGTTTTGCGCTTCATTTGGAGGGAAACAATACTTTTCCCAAACCGCTCAGCCCCGCTCGGGAACGAGAATGTTTTGAACTGATGGCCCAAGGCTCTACCATCGCCAAAAACGAATTGATTGAACATAATCTGAGATTAGTCGCCCACATCGTCAAAAAATATTATTCCATCACCAAAGAACAGGATGATCTGATTTCTATCGGAACGATTGGACTCATTAAAGCAGTTAACTCTTTTTCCTATGGCAAAGGTGCAAGATTCGCCACTTATGCAAGCAGATGTATTGAGAATGAAATTCTAATGCATTTCAGAAACCTCAAAAAAAGCGCTTCGGATGTGTCGATCAATGATCCCATTGATTCAGACAAAGACGGAAATTCTCTTACTCTGATGGATGTTATTTCAGATGAAACCTCTTTGATTGATAACATTGATCTAAAGTTAAAGGCAGAACGACTCTACAAGCTGGTCGACTCTGTTCTCACTCCAAGAGAACGGGAAATTATTGTCGGAAGATACGGCCTAAATGGGCAGCGCGCCTATACGCAAAGAGAAATCGCTAAAAAAATGGATATTTCTCGTTCTTACGTTTCCAGAATCGAAAAGAAGGCATTAGAAAAACTGCAAAAACAGTTTGGACCATCCTAATTTTTGAAAAACAAAAATTGAAATCTCATTTTCACATTGGAAACTAAGCGCTTTTTCAAAGTCGTAAATAAATTGAGAATTCTATTAGGGAAAATTGACAGAAGTAATATAAAAGCCTATAATATTGATAAAGTGAATTGCTGAAATCATCTGAAATTTAAAAATAGAAGCAAAAGCAATTGCTTCTGGACAGAAAAGGAGAATGAAATATGGTTCAGGATAAAATTAACGAGTTTTTAGATTCTAAACAGGACGAAATGATCGAAGCACTGCGGTCTTTAGTACAAATTCCCAGCTACCGCATGCCGGCAGAACCGGGAATGCCCTACGGCAAAGGGGCTGCACAATGCCTTGAAAAAGCACTGGAGCTGGCTCAGCGCCTTGGCTTCAAAGTGCGTAATATCGATAACTATGTAGGCACTGCCGATTTTGATGATAAAGAGCCGGAACTCGGCATTTTAGGACATTTGGATGTCGTACCGGAAGGCACCGACTGGAAATATCCTCCTTATGAGTGTGTTGTAGACGGCACTGAGATTTATGGGCGAGGTACTATTGATGATAAAGGTCCGGTAGTTGCTGCTTTATATGCGATGTATGCGTTAAAAGAGTTGGGCATTCCGCTAAAAAAAGGGGTACGCTGCATTATGGGAACAGATGAAGAATGCGGCAGCAGTGATCTGGAATACTACACCAAAAAAGAAGCTCTTCCGGGTATGCTCTTTACCCCGGACGGCTCTTATCCGATCATCAATATTGAAAAAGGCCGGGTACAAGGTGCTTTTGCGGCGGATTATACCGTTTCTGATGTTTCTCCTGCTATCCTTTCCATCCACGGCGGCCAGACTGTCAATGCCGTACCGGAACGGGCTCAGGCTGTTGTACAGGGCTTCACAGAAGCAGAAATTGCAGAATATATCAGCAAAACAGACACTGGCGTCACCTTTACCACTGAAAAATCCGATCAGGGCGTTGTGATTTATGCCAAGGGAAAAAGCGGTCACGCTTCCACTCCGGAACTGGGCGTCAATGCCATGACTGGTCTTCTTACCCTGCTATCAAAAATGCCTTTTGCCGACTGCGAAGGCTTTACCAAATTAAAAAATATTATTTCCGTATTTCCTCATGGAGAAACAGACGGGACTCATGCAGGCGCCGCTCTTTCCGATGATCTGTCCGGAGCCTTGACACTGGCATTCAGCGTATTCCATTATGAAAATGGCAAAATAGAAGGGAACTTTGACATCCGTTTCCCTATTTCCTATACGGTTGCTTCCGTCAAGGAAAGACTGGTTTCTACATTAGAGAAAAACGGCTTTACTCTGACTGGCAGCGCTGACGCGGAACCTCACCATGTAGATGAAAACAGTGAGTTTATTCAAAAACTGCTGAAAGTATATGAAGAACAGACCGGTGAAAAAGGCCATTGTGTAGCTATCGGCGGCGGCACTTATGTCCACGACACTGTGGGCGGTGTTGCTTTCGGCGCAGAATTCCCAGGAGAAGAAAACAATATGCATGGGGCAAATGAGCACATCTCGATTGAAAGCTTTATGAAAAACGCAAAAATCTTTGCCCATGCTATTGCGGAGATCTGCGGATAACGTTTTGGGAAAAATATAAAATAGTGCGATTATCAAACAAGCTTTCTGTATCTTTTAGATACAGAAAGCTTGTTTTCCTTTTCAAAAATTTCAGAATAATTTGTCCACTATACTTTTGTCTCCCATTGCTTCGCAAGGATAAATTGATACCATATCATTTCAGAAAAACAAAGCAGAATTTTCTGTAAAAAGCAGTTGCAATTCTACATTTTGTATTATATAATCGACTTACATAAATTGCTATGTAAGGAGATGAATTCATGTATTGGTTATTGGAACAGGAAATCGCCAGCCTTACCATTGGGGGAAAAAAGATTTTGCTGTCTCCCTCCCGTATGATAAAAGGCGAAAAAGGTCTTTATCGCTGCCGGGAGGGTGATTTGGAAATCTGTATGGACTATCAGGAGCCAGAAGAAGGGGCCGCTACTTGGGGACTATGGATACGCAACAGTGGTAATGTTGACTCTCCCTAAATTACGCATCCTAAAACGCTAGACTTAATCTGGGAAACGGAGGGCACCGTCGTAATGGAAAGTTTGACGGGTGATGATTGCAACGGCAGCAGTTTTATGCCCTTGCGATGGGAACTGACACCGCCGGCTTCTCACTGCCATCCCAAAAGCATTCCAATTTAAAGCCCTTAAGCGCCTGTGGGGTCAGATGCTGTTCGAATGTGATCCAGATATGTCGAATCATTCCGCTTCCCTGCGCCTCAGCCAGTACATGAGTCTGTCCACAAGCAAGCGGTCTCAGGCAAGGCGAGCCTTTCCGTCCCTTATGTGCCATTCCAGCTTTTCCTTTTTCCCCTTTCGGATTTTCCATGTTTGCCCATCGAGTTTGTACACCTGTTTTCTTGATAAACAATGGTTCTTGGTTCAATTTGATTGCCCCCTTACATCTTTAAATTTTTATTTGTAAAAAACGGAAGCGGAGAACCGCTCCCGTTTTTCTTTCCTATTCGGTCTACAACCAGGATAAGGATTATCCCTATTCCTCCAGCCGCTTTTTAGTCATAAGCCACAAAAAGCGGCTCCCTTTTTGCGACCTGCGCCCGTGGGCTCCTAGCTGCCTCCGCTTCGCGGTGAAATCTTCGATTTCCCGGCGCGGTTATAAACAATCTTTCTTACCGTATCATATGCCAGCCCAAATTGTTCGGAAAGTTCTTCTATCGAACGTCCTTCCTGATACAATTCCCGGATTTTTTCATTGCGGGCAGAAAAAAATTCTTTAGAACCGTTCTTTTCTCCCCATCCCATCCGTTTTTCTTCCAAAGGAATATATAAGATTCCTCCGGAAATGTGCTTCTGTATCTGTGCCAGCAATTCTTTCGGCAATACCTCTGCTGCGTTAATATATTTCATTCTGCTCCGCTCCCTTATTCTCTTCATTCAAGTTCTTTCTGGAATAAAGTACAGAGTACAGCAATAGGTATTCTATTTGTATTCTCCCATACAGAAATAGTCTACACTATTACTTACTCTGCATGGGATAAAGCAGCCACAATTTCATACTGAAAATTTGTGACACCCGGAAGCCGTTTCATTCTATCACCTTCTTACGGCTCTTTGTCCTCCACATAATCGCTTTCCAAAGCTCTATGCTTTTGAGATTTATCCTTAAATAATTTTACTGTAGCCTGAGCCTTCTTAATCGGCAGGATTGTACCCGCTCCAGCTACACAGCCGCCGGGACAAGCCATTCCCTCTAAAAGATACCCATTTCTCTTTCCTGCTTTCGCCAAGGTCATCATCTTGCGGCAGTCCTTTAAGCCTTCCGCATGATCCACCTTAACTTCAAGGTCAGGATACAAGCTATTGATATTTGCTACAATCGCATCGGCCACACCGCCGGAGCAGGCATAGCCACGTCCGTCTCCCGTAGCCTGATCTACAGACTGAGTGACTTCCATATCACCGAATTCAATGTCCTTTGCAACAAACATACCCATCAGTTCTTCAAAA
The DNA here is from genome assembly GCA_944382885.1 of uncultured Clostridia bacterium. Classification (GTDB taxonomy): domain Bacteria; phylum Bacillota; class Clostridia; order Oscillospirales; family Ruminococcaceae; genus Massiliimalia. The sequence goes on from CALWNT010000052.1 coordinate 40,940, forward strand.
GTAATGACAAAATCTACATCACTTTTTACAGATCTTCTCTGAGCCTCCAGTTTTTTCGCCGCACAAGGTCCGATAAAGACCACTTTTGCATTGGGATGCTCTTTCTTAATGACCCTTGCGGTAGCTACCATTGGGGTCAATGCGTCAGAAACACAGTGAGCCACTTCTGGAAACCAGGTCTTAGCCATTACGGACCAAGACGGACAACAGGAGGTCGCCAAAAACTGCTGCTCTCCCGTCGCTACTTTATGAGCAAAGTGATGAGCCTCTTCCACAGCGCCCAAATCAGCACCAATCGCAACCTCATACACATCTTTGAATCCCAACTGCTTAATGCCCTCGAACACCTTTTCAGGAGTTGCCATAGGACCAAACTGTCCTACAAAGGCAGGAGCAATCGCCGCAATGACCTCGTCGCCCTGTTTAATTGAGGTAATCAGCTGGAAAATCTGAGATTTATCTGCAATCGCCGCAAAAGGACAGCTTACAAGACACTGTCCGCAGGACACACACTTGTCATGGTTGATCTTCGCACGTCCCAAATTATCGCTTTCAATCGCGTCTACACCACAGGCGCTGGCGCAGGGACGATCGTATTTTACAATTGCCGTATAAGGGCATACTTCTACGCAGCGTCCGCAGCGGATACATTTTTCTTCATCAATATGGCTTTTCCCGTCTACCATGCTGATCGCCTTCACCGGACACACACTCATACAAGGATGTGCCAGACATCCCCGGCAGTTATCTGTTACCATGACCGTTGTTTCCGGACATGCATTGCAGGCAAAAGGAATAACATTGATTAGCGGCGGTTCATAAAACTTTTCCGGAATAGCACAGTCTTCGATCCCGTTAGCCAAAGGCTGATGCTCCCCCACCGGTCTCAGCGGAAGCCCCATCGCAAGACGCAGACGCTCTCCTACAATCGCCCGTTCTTTAAAAATATCATCCCGATACATTGCCACCTCACCCGGTATGATTTTATACGGGAGCTGTTCAATGTAAGACAGTTCCTTATCCTGATAAGCCATCTTAGCAATCTCAGTAAACACCTGTCTGCGAATTTTCGTAATCGGAGTATTCACTCCACGCATTTTGTTGCCATTTTCCATCCTATTTCATCACTTCCTCTGAATTTTTATGATCTGTTCCATGACAGACTGGGTATTCGCTCTGGTCATCATATCCCCATTGATTGAAACCACTGGAGAAACTTCGTCACCCAAATCGCCACAGATTTTTTTGTCCATAATCAATTCCACCTGTGTATTCAGACGAAGCTGCGTTTTCAGCTTCTTTAAGCTTTCCACACTTTCCATAATGTCCATTGCACCCATCATGATGCACCTGTTACAAGCACAAACCTCGACAGTAATCTTCTTCAAATTATTTGCCCCCTCTTTTTGGAGTTATAACGGTTTTTCACGACTTTCAATTTATAAGATAGAATATTTCTTTTATTATATAACGTACTTTCGCCCTGCGTCAAGTAAAGACAATTATTTTCCAGTAGAAAAAAATGCTTTTTTCTTGTTCACTTTACGAATTGCGGAAAAAGCGAAAAGGCGATATGATAAAATTGTTACTAATATACCTATTAAAAGGGCTGATTGGGCAATTTGCAGAAATAAACAAAACGAAAAATAGAATCAATAAGGAGCGGTGAAAGAATGGTTGAGGTAAAGGTATGCGTGGGAAGTTCCTGCCATATGAAAGGGTCCTACCAAGTAATTATGACCTTTAAGAAAATGATTGAAAAACTCGGTCTTCAGGATAAGGTCGCGTTAAAGGCGTCTTTTTGTATGGGACGGTGTTTAAACGGCATTTCCATGACCGTCAACGATGAACCGGTGGAAAATGTAAATTTTACCAATGCGGAGGAAATTTTTAATACCCGCATTCTCCCCTTAGTGGAATAGTCCAAATATCGATTCTGTCCGCGGAAAAAGGAGGCCAAAATAATGAGTATCAGCGTCATTGAATTGAATAAAGGCGACTGTCAAAACTGTTATAAATGTATCCGAAATTGCCCTATCAAGGCAATCGAATTTAAAAATTCCCGTGCGAAGGTATTGCCGGAGGAATGTATCCTCTGCGGCACCTGTGTGGAAACCTGCCCCCAAAATGCGAAATTTATCAAAAGCGATTCTTATAAAATCCGCGCTATGATTGAAGCGGGGAAAAAGGTCTACGCTACTGTAGCACCCAGCTTTTCTGCTTATTTTGGGGTAGACTTTCCCAAACTCAGCGCCGTGCTGAAAAAAATGGGCTTCGCCGGTGTAGAGGAAACCGCCATTGGAGCCTATGAGACTTCAAAAGAATATGCCAAGCTGATCGAAGAAGGACAGATGAAAAACATCATTGTAACTGCCTGTTCCTCTGTCGTCATGCTGGTAGAAGAGCATTACCCCGATCTTATCCCCTATCTGGCGCCGGTTTCTTCTCCCATGATGGCTCATGCCAGACTGATGAAGCAAACCTACGGGGACGACATCCATATTGCTTTTATTGGCCCCTGCATCGCCAAAAAAGCAGAGGCGGCAGATGTACTGGCCGGCGGTTTTGTGGATAACGCCCTTACCTTTTCAGGGGTGGAGGAATGGATGAACGACCTGGGGCTTTCCTTTGACGAGGACGACCCGGAAGCGGCCGGCGTCTGTCATCCGGTGGCGAGGCTGTATCCAAAACCCTTCGGCATTCTGGATACCATTGACGACAACCATTTTCAAAAGGGATATCAAAAGGTCAGCGTAGACGGAACAGAGGACTGTATCCGTCTGTTCGAGGCTATGCGCCATGATGAGTCTGTCAAAGGCTTATTCGTAGAGGCCAACATCTGTAAGGGAGGCTGTCTGAACGGTCCTGTCATGCGGATGCATCATCGGGATTCCTATATGAGCCAGTTTAAACTGAGTCCCCAGGCCAAATCTTACGATCAGCATCCGGCTCTTACCGCCCAGAAAGATATCGAACATCCAAGGTCATTCGCCAACCGTGTGCCAAACAAAGCGATTCCCACCGAAGAGGATATCCGGCAGATTCTGGCTCAGATCGGGAAGCACTCCAAAGCGGACGAACTCAACTGCGGCGGATGCGGCTATTCCTCCTGCCGGGAAAAGGCCATCGCCGTCTTTCAGGGGAAAGCGGATATCCATATGTGTCTGCCCTATTTCCGGCAGCAGGCGGAAAATATGTCCAACACTGTAATCGAACACTCCCCCAACGCCATTCTGGTATTAGACCAGGAACAGCGGCTGCTGGATCTCAATCCTACTGCGGAAGAAATGCTTCAGATTCACAAACCGGACTGTCTGGGGGTATATCCGGAACAGTTTTACGGGGAAACCGATTTTGACGACGCGATGGCAACCGGAGAAGTCATGAATAAGAAAGTCACCATCGGCGACCGCTTCGCAGAACAGACCATTCTCTATATCAAAGAACATCATATGTTTTTGGCTTTCTTAAAGGATGTCACCGAAGAAGAAGCCAGAAAGCAGGAAATTTCCGACATGCGCGAGCATACCGTACATACTGCCCAGAAGGTAATCGAAAAGCAGATGATGGTTGCTCAGGAAATCGCCAGTCTCTTGGGCGAAACAACTGCCGAAACCAAGGTGGCCTTAACGAAGCTCAAAAAATCCATGGAAGAAATCAACGAATAGCATGACGATCAAAAAATCGAAAGCGGGTGTTTCTTTGGAATATTTTATTGATCTGTACTACGACAGCCTGTTTCACGATGGAGAAGAGCTCTGCGGAGATAAGGTGGAGTTCATCCGCGAACAGGATTACTGTATCTTAGTGCTGGCTGACGGACTGGGAAGCGGCGTCAAAGCCAACATCCTTTCTACCCTGACCAGCAAAATCATTATTACCATGCTGAAAGAGGGGGCGACTCTGGAAGAAGCGATTGAGACCATCGCCAAAACCCTCCCCATCTGTCAGGAACGGGGCATCGCGTACTCCACTTTTACCATTATCCGTATCTCCAACGACGGGGATGTGTTTATCGCCGAGTTTGACAATCCAGCGGCGCTTCACTATAAAGACGGTATTCTGACCGACATTGAACGGGAAACCCTTACCATCTACGACAAGGAAGTGATGATCAGCCGTTTCAAGGCAGAGGCCGGAGATATGATCATCACCTTTTCCGACGGGGTCGTTCACGCCGGCGTAGGTTATCTATTGGATTTGGGATGGCAATATGACAATGCCGTGGATTTCATTACCGAAAGTGTGATGAAGGAAACTTCTCCCAGAACCATTACCCAGGAGATCTTAGACGCGGTAAATACCCTTTACATGCAGAAGCCGGGAGATGACAGCACCGTCTGTACCCTGCTGGTCAAGGAAAACCGCCCCGCCACGGTTATGGTCGGTCCTCCGGTAGATTCCCAGAAAGACGAAGAGGTGGTGCACAAGCTCCTCTCCGCCAAGGGATATAAGGTGGTCTGTGGGGGGACTACCAGTAATATCGTCAGCCGGGTATCCGGGAAGGAGATCAACGTCTCCATCGATTATGAAAATCCGGCTGTTCCGCCTACTGCCACCATTGAAGGAATTGACCTGGTGACCGAAGGCGTGCTCACACTGGGCAAATGTCTGGAAGTGATGAAAAAGCTCAACAGCCCGAATGGATACGAGGCTTTTATCCTGCAAAAAAAAGACGGCGCCTCACAGCTTGCCAAGATGTTTTTGGAGGATTCCACCCAAGTCCGCTTTATGGTAGGACGGGCGCTGAACCCGGCTCATCAGAACCCGGGGATGCCTCTGTCTTTAGGGTTAAAACTGAATATTATCAAAGAGCTGGCCGCAGAAATTGAAAAGACGGGAAAATTAGTCAGCATCGAATACTATTAAAGACGGCGCCGGGCTTTCTTGTTAGCCCGGCGTATTTTACGGAGGAAACAGAATGAAACAGGAAATGGATTTTTTAAAGTTAGCGCAAGAGCGGTATTCTGTCCGCAGTTTTCAGCCTCAGCCGGTAGAAGAAAATACCCTCAAGCAGATTTTAAAGGCGGGGCATCTGGCGCCGACTGCCTGCAATTTACAGCCTCAGCGGATTTTAGTGCTTCCCACTCTGGAAGATACAAAAAGGCTTGCAAATTGCACCAAATGTCACTTTGACGCGCCGAGTGCATTGCTGATCTGTTATGAGAAAGACGAATGCTGGAAACGAAAATACGACGGCAAGCCAAGCGGAGAGATAGACGCTTCCATCGTCGCCACCCATATGATGCTGGCGGCTGCCTCCCTGGGAGTAGGCAGCACCTGGGTGATGCACTTTGATCCGGCTGCCATGAGAAAGGAGTTTCAGATTCCGGAAACCATTGAACCGGTGGCACTTTTAGTGATGGGGTATCCCGCGGAGGATGCCGAGCCTTATCCGGGGCACAGCCAATTCCGTCCAATGGAAGAAACATTGATTTATCACAGTTTTGCCTAAAGAAAGAACCCAGAAAGGATGAAAACACCTTTCTGGGTTCTTTCTGATATAACTAATTCAGCTCGGATTCACACACCGGATGACTTTCTTTCGATCCACCATACAACAAAAAATCCTCCTCTTTTTTGTTGCTTTTTCCACTTGACCCTTGTCTGCTATCATCCTATAATGTAATTCCTTTCTATCAAACGCAAAAGGAGATGAATTGCCTTCTGCGAAATCCAGGCAGCAACGCCCTGTTGTCCCCCTTATTCGGGAACAGCGGGATTTTTGTCCTGCCTGGATTTCGAGAATATAAAAAATAAAAGAAAAAAGGAGAATAGGTTATGATTGCAGTAAAGCATGTCCGAAAAACTTTTCAAGTTGCCAGGCGGGACGCGGGTTTCCGCGCCGCGGTAAAGACGCTTCTACACAAGCAATATGACACGGTGGAGGCGCTAAAAGACATTTCCTTCACCATTGACGACGGCGAGATGGTGGGTTATATCGGCCCCAACGGCGCTGGGAAAAGCAGCACCATCAAAATTTTAAGCGGCATCCTCACCCCAGACAGCGGAGAATGCCTTGTCAACGAAAAAACACCCTGGAAAGAACGGATCTCCCACGTTGCACAGATCGGGGTGGTCTTCGGCCAGCGTTCTCAGCTTTGGTGGGATGTTCCGGTGATCGACTCTTTCGAACTGATTCGGGATATTTACAAAACCCCGGAAGCAGTCTATCGAAAAAATCTCGATGAACTCACTCAAATGCTCCAGCTTTCCCAGATTTTAAAAACCCCGACCCGTCAGCTGTCCTTAGGTCAGCGGATGCGGTGCGAAATCGCCGCCTCCCTCCTCCACGATCCAAAGGTACTGTTTCTGGACGAGCCCACCATTGGTTTAGACGCCGTTTCCAAGATCGCCGTGCGGGAGTTTATCAAAGAGCTCAACCGCAAAAAGGGCACCACGGTGATCCTCACCACCCACGATATGCAGGACATCGAGGCTCTTACCAGCAGAATTCTGCTGATTGGGAAGGGGCAGATCCTGCTCGACGGAAGCTTGTCCCAGCTGAAAGAAACATACAGCGACCAGAAACAGCTTACCGTAGCTTATTCCGGTTCCGCACCGGCCCTTTGTCCCGGAATGACAGTCTCCTCTGCCCAGCCGGGGCAGCTTGTCCTGTCGGTAGACCCCAAAGTAATGTCCATTTCCAAGGCGATCTCTTATTTATCAGAGCACGCTGAAATCACCGACCTGTCTGTATCCGGCGCCAGCACCGAAGAAATTGTGGTACAGCTTTATAAGGAGTTCCGGATATGAAACAGTATTTTACCTTTTTCCGTATCCGGTTTGCGGCAAGTCTTCAGTACCGCGCCGCCGCTTGGGCCGGTGTCGCCACCCAGTTTGCCTGGGGCAGTATGTTGATTTCCTTATATGCTGCCTTTTACCGGGCAAATCCGGCGGATTTCCCCATGGAATTCTCCGCCCTTTCTTCCTATATCTGGCTTCAGCAGGCGTTTTTAGCCCTTTATTCCAGCTGGTTTTTTGATCGGGACACCTTGGACTCCATCACCCAAGGGACCATTGCCTACGACCTTTGCCGGCCTGTCAGCCTTTACTGGATGTGGTTTTGGAAAGACACTGCCACCCGTATCGCCCGTGCCGCTCTGCGCTGTATGCCGATTCTAATTTTTTCGGCTTTCCTGCCGGCTCCTTACGGGTTGTCCCTCCCGGCGGACGGAGTGAGCTTTTTGCTTTTTCTGCTCACGATGATTCTGGCTCTTTGGATGGCAAACGCTTTTACCCTTCTCATTTACATCCTCTGTTTTTACACCATGTCTCCTATGGGATTGCGGACATTATCTACCACCGCAATAGAGTTTCTCTCGGGAGCGCTGATTCCTCTTCCCTTCCTGCCGGACGGATTCCGTCAGTTTTGCGAGCTTCTGCCGTTCGCTTCCATGCAAAATCTGCCTTTCCGGATTTACAGCGGGGACCTGGCTGGATATGAAGCTGTCTTTTTCATTTTCCTGCAGCTATTTTGGATTCTGTGTTTTACCCTTTTGGAACAGCTGCTTTTAAAACGTGCGCTGAAAAAAGTTGTCGTACAGGGAGGGTAAGCGATGAAACTCTATCTCAAATATTTTTCCATCCATCTGCGCTCGGCCATGGAGTATAAGTCTTCTTTTTTCATGACCGTGCTGGGGCAGTTTTTGATGTCCTTTACCGGTTTTCTCTCCGTCTGGTTTCTCATGGACCGCTTTCATGAAGTAGAGGGGTTTACGTTCTCGGAAATACTGCTGTGCTATTCGGTGGTGCTGTTGGGGAGCTCTATTGCGGAATGCTTTTTCCGGGGATTTGACCGGTTTCCCCAAATGATTGGAAACGGGGAATTTGACCGCATCCTCACCCGCCCCAGAAACGAAATTTTTCAGGTGCTGGCCTCTAAAATGGAGTTTACCAGGATCGGCAGATTTTTGCAGGCTCTTTTGGTCATCTGCTATGCGATCCCTACCAGCGGAGTGATTTGGAACGCCGAAAATATCCTGACGCTGATTTTCATGATCTTGGGGGCTTTTGGCGTTTTTTCCGCCCTATACATCCTCTACGCCTGTTTCTCCTTTTTTACCATTGAAGGGCTGGAGTTTATGAATATCTTTACCAACGGCGGACAGGAATTCGGACAGTATCCCTTTTCAGTCTATGGAAAATGGATTCTCCGTTTTTTTACCTTTGTGGTTCCTCTGGCGTTATGCCAGTATTATCCCCTGTTGGCCCTTCTGGGACGGGAAGGGTCCGTTTTCTACCGGATTTTGCCCTTGTGCTCTTTGCTGTTTTTCCTTCCGGTATTGATTTTCTGGAAATTCGGCGTGAAGCACTATAAATCCACCGGCTCTTAATGTGACAGCGCTCCGGAGCGGGCATGTCGTAAAACTAAAAAACCTCCGTAGCTTTCCAGCATACGGAGGTTTTTTCTTATCTGTTCTTCAAACTTACTGACAGGAACGTATCAGAGCACGCCATCATTTCACTGGGAAACAGCCGTCCGTACCTATTCCAGCGTTCTTCAGCGCTGATCTCTGCTGTCCTTTCCCCAAAATTCTTTCCGGATGTTATCCCAACCCCATTGCTGCCAGCAGGCTGGTTAAGATCACAACGCTAATCGGGATACTCATGGAATTGATCAATCCCGCCAACGCTTTATCTCCGCCGGTCTTTTCCGTAAACACCGGCGTCAAAGCGGAAATCGGAGCAAATACCGTCAAAACCAAAACCTGACGTACCACCAGCGGCAAAGGCAGGACAAAATAAAAAATTACCGCCAATATCGTACAGCAGCCATACCGTACCAGCAGATTGAGCAGCACAATTTTGCCCTTTCCCTTTTTGAAATCACATTCAAAAATCAGTCCGATCATAAACATGGCGATAAAGGGATTCGCATTTGCCATAGGCTGAGCAAACGTAAAAATAAAATCCGGAGGGGTAATATGAAGTAAGGACAAAGTAAAAAACAGCACATACATATCAAAGGGGACAGAAGAAAACAGCTTTTTCAATGAGTTTTTCAAACTCGGCTTTTCGCTCCCCGAAAAGGCCGAAGCCCATGCGAGGGTCCCTCCCGTGCACATGATAGAATTTCCCGCGTCAAACATATAGGCGGTAACGATGCCCTGAGGCCCTAAAAAATTCTGTACAAAGGGCAGCGCAAAACACCCGATGTTAAAGCCGGAAAAATTGATTAACTGAAACGCTTTCTGTACCGGCAGCTTTTTCCGCGCAAGCAAAATCCCCAGCGCAGAAAGCAGGATATTAGAGGAAAAGCCCAGCAACACGATGATGAGCATTTCCTGTTCCGGCTGAAATTTCGAAAACGCCACCACTATAGACGCCGGAAGGGTAATTTTAAACATGATTTTGGAGAGCACCTGATCGTCCTGAGGACGAAAAAAGCCGACCTTTTTCAAGACATAAGCAATTACCATAATGAGAATAAAGGCGGCTGCCTGTAACAATACCTTTGCCATAATCATTTCCTTTTCAAAAACAGTTCGCCCGCAGATACCGTAAGTAACCGCGGACGAACCTTTTTCTTGCTTTCGTGAGGGAATCTATTCGGCGTCTTCCACCGTTTCAATATCGATATGCAAGGCCTGCATAATGCCCTTGATATAGCCGACTGCATAAGCCATCCCGGTTTCATTGGGATCGGAACAGTTGATGCTCGGGGTATGATCCGGCATCAAAAGCCCCTGATAGCCGCACTCCTTATAGATCGACAGAGCCTTGACCATGTCTACGTCTCCCTCGTCAATGAACACTTCCTGATATTTTGGGATCGTGCCTTTAATATTTCTGAAATGGACATAGCTGATCTTGTTTCTTGAGGCCATCGAGCGGATGGTTTCATAAATATCCACACCCATTTCCGCAAAAGTCCCCTGGCAGAATTCCACACAGGTACTCTTGCTGGGATGACGCTCAAACATTTCCTCATAAGCCTGAGGCGTCACCAAAATACGGGCGGCATTTTTCAGCACCGGCACCGGCGGGTCTTCCGGATGGGCGGCCATCTGCACGCCGTATTCCTCCGCTACCGGCAGGATCTCATCCAAAAACCAATCCCGGCGCTGAAGCATTTCCTCCAGCGAGACCGGAGGCAGCTTTCCTTCCGGCGGATTATCCAACACCTGGGTATCCCAGGCCCAGCCCAAGGGCAGGGACTCATAAATCGGCGCGGTGTCATTGTCGTAGCAGGGACTGAGCGCGCCGCCTCTTGCAACGGGCATCATCGGCCGCGCCGCACAGGCGCCGATGGAAAAATTATATCCCATAATGGGAATCCCCGCCTTGCCCATATGTTCGATATTTTTCTTCAAAATATCCATCTGAACCTGTTTTCCCGGTTCATCCAGCAGAATTTTATAATATGCTTTCGGGTCAAAGTTCTCAAAGCCTTCTACCACAAGGCCCTTCTCCCGATAGAATTTTTTCAGCCCTTTGAGTTCCTCCAAAGACCAGACTCCTCCGTCCTTGGCAGAGGGCAAAAGCTCTCCGTTAGGCATAAACAAGATCACATGGGTCGCACCGATCTGTCTGACATAATCCAAATAATTTGGATTCAGCCTTTTTGCCCCGTGAATTCCCATTCCGATTTTCATCTTTCTTTCCTCCTCGGCATCATAACCTCAAAATATATAAAATCTTTTCCTCTTACAGGCTGTAAAAATTGGTTCGCCTGCATTCCCCTAACTGCTAAATTGCTTCAAGTATAATGGAGCGGTTTTAAAATTGCAACAAAATTTCGGGAAAAAGAATGGGAAAGTCAAAAAATCAGAACTTAGCACAAGAGCTGCGGTGCTTTTTTCATCATATTTACATATAAAATTATCTGTTTTCGGAAGACAATGTAGTCGATTGTTATAATCTTTTTTCCCGTTTTGGTAGAATTCTATCCTGTTTGTTTTACGCCTCTTGTACCTGTCAGGAAGCATATTATAATTAGTAATGGATAGATGGCGCCGTTTTTTCTCCTGCTGTCAGGAAAAATATCGGAGTCTATCAAAACATATCTGTCGGGAGACTGACTGGACGATAAATATAGGAGGAAAAATCATGTCGCAAAGAGATTTCAGTAAATTAAACGAAGACGTACTGTTCGGAAGAGCAAATGGTCAAATTATCTGGCAGCCCAGAATAGAGTGCTGGTTTGACGATAAAATGTTTGAGGACGGGGAGCTGAAGGGTCGTTATCACGGTATGGACCGGGTAGCGATCTATAAAGACCTGGGTTGTTCTGCGCGGCCCTATGAATTTAACGACTGTTTCTACCGCACCTATGCTCCGGAGGTCAAACAGTACGAGCGGCAGCTGAATGAAACCGACCGGGAAAGCGTCATCGAAACCCCTGTAGGCAAGGTTTCTCAAATTCTCCGCACAACACCCAGCAGTTGGGCGAAGCGCACTGTTAAGGAGTGGGTGACCTGTGAAGAGGATATGAAGGTATTTGCTTATCTGGAAGACTGCTCTACTTGGCATTGGAATCAAGAACACTATGAAAAAATGCTGAAAAAATGGGATAAGCTTGGTGCTCCCTGTGTGTTTATCCCCAGAGTAAATGTACAGAATCTCTATATCGACTTAATGGGAGTGGAGGAAGCGACCTACGCGCTGGTGGATTATCCCGATGTAGTAGAAGAATATTTTCGCGCTCGCAGCGACAGCCATATGAGAATGCTGGATGTAGTCAACGAATCCCCCATTAACGTCATAAACTTTGGGGACAACATTCATTCCGGTACCCTTTCCCCCAGCTTATTCAAAAAATATGTACTGCCGGAATATCAAAAGCGGTGTGAAAAGCTTCATCAAGCCGGTAAATTCGTCCATGCCCATTTTGACGGCGACAATAGGGGGCTGACGCAGTTTTATCAGGAAACTGGCTTGGACGGCATCGAAGCGATTACGCCTAAACCGCAGGGAGATATCACATTGGAAGAAGCGAAAGAAGGCTTGGGTGACAAAATGTTCCTGATTGACGGGATTCCGGCCGTTTATTTTGATGAGATCTACCCGGTAGAAACTCTGGTAGAATGCGTACATAAAATCATTGATCTGTTTGCGCCCCATCTGGTACTGGGAATTTCTGATGAAATCTCTTCCCACGGCGATATCGAGCGGATACGGATCGTCGGGGAAAT
>CALWNT010000053.1 GCA_944382885.1 uncultured Clostridia bacterium
TTTATCTTTTATAAAAATGACTTTTTCCTATAACTTTCTTTCAGTGAAAAAAGGGAGCTTTGCGGGGAATCGCCCCGCACGCGACCTACTTTTGATGTCCAAAAGTAGGCAAAAGGACATTCCTCAAACGCCGGAAAGGCTTAGTACGGGACTTAAAAGTTGGCTCCTAACGGAGTACAACGGAAAATATCAGTTTCTGCCAAAACAGCCGTCAGTACGAGCGATAAATTGAATTTTCCCGTCTTAGCATGGTTAGGAGAACACTTTAAAGACCCGCAGAGAGCCCCCGCGGCGACTGAGCGGCGCCCTTTTCCTCAATTTTGGGCGAGCAAAATTGAGCCGGGGTGTGGGGGGCGGTACCCCCACAAACGGAGTTTAGAACCCAGGGGGTTCTGTAAGATAAATTTCTGTTTATTTCCGAAAAATTCCCTTGGCCCATTTGAGGTCACTTTTTGTGATCCCGTCGCTTAAATAGAGAAGCAGGAAATAGCAGGGAAGGGAGATGAAAATGGCCAGTACCATCTGAATTCCTGCCGGAGCGGGAATCAGGTTGCACAGCGCGCGGACGCCGATGACGGAGAGAGAAATACAGAAAATGGGCTTTAACACCAGTTTCACTGTTTCAAAATGGATTTTAGTAATGGTAATTAAGCGGTTTAGACTTAAAGCGGCGTTTAAGATTTCGCTGACAAAAATAGTGAATAGGTAGGCTTTCACACCGAAAATGGGGAGTAGGGTGAAGACCAAGATGACGCTGATAAAAGCGTCGATCACATTGTATTTCATGGAACTGAACTGTTCATTCAGCCCTTTGAGCATACAGTCCACCACATTGTCAAAGTACATGATCGGGATGAGTGGAGCAAACAAAATCAGGTAAAATTCCGCGTCCTGGTTGTTGCAGAACAGACTGCTGATCTCATGGGAAAAACAGAGAAAAATCCCTGCAACTCCGATGGAAAAGATTAGAGAGACTTGAAACATCCGGTTGATGAGAAAATGAATCCGCTTGCTTTGACTGATATTGGGATTTGCCGCCTGCTGCTCGGTAAGCTCCGGGATCATCAGGCTGGCAAAAGAGGCGAGAAAGGAGGAGGGGAACAGCACAACCGGCAAAGCAATCCCGTGGATCATCCCAAAAGCGGCGTAGGCTTCGGAGGAGGGAATCCCGCCTTTTTTCAGCCGGATGGGCACTAGAAGATTTTTTAAAGTCAATAGTCCGGAACGGAGGTAAGAACTCATGGCGATAGGGAGCGCAATTTTAATCAGCCGGCTGAGAATCCCTTTCGGCACGGTTTGTTTACTTTCATAGCACTTCCTGTCCCGGAGATAAAGAGCAAGGGAGCAGAGAAAAGAGGTCATTTCCGATACAATTGCCGCGATAATCAGGGAAAGGCAGGCGTACTGCAATCCCGAAGGCATAACAAAGGACAGCAGGATCATGGTCAGAAAAATTTTCACAAATTGCTCGATAATCTGTACCGAGGCGTTTTTTACCACCCGTCTCACGCCGGTAAAATAGCCGGTCAATGCGGAAGACATGGCCAAAAATGGCAGACTCAACGCCATTACACGGATCGGGAGAATGGTCTGTTCATTCTGGAGCCAGGTCAAGCCGATCCAGTCTGCGAAAAAGTAAAGCAGCAGCGCTGTGCCGATACCAAAAAAGGCGCTGTAACATAGGCACCTTCCCATTGCCGCTTTGACCCCCTGGGGACGGTTATGCCCCAACTCCTCCGCTACCAGACGAGTTGCGGCCAGATGGATGCCGGAGGTGGCAATGGTAACGGAAAAGCTGTAGACTGACATAATCAGTTGAAACAGCCCCATTGCCTCAGTGCCGATTTTGTTGGAAATATAGACGCTGAACCAAACGCCGATCAGATTCATTGCCAGTGAGGTCGCGGTCATAATCAGTCCGTTCAATAAAAATTTCTGTATTTTTTTCATGAATCCACCACTTATCCTATTCCTTTGCTAAAGGGTATGATTCCGGAAGAAAAAATAGAAGCGCAATGTTGCGAGACAGATACGAGAGCACTTAGGTTTAGCTGCAAGCATATAATGGAACTAAAGTTAATTGAGAAAGTTGGAGCAGCATATGTATGAATTTCGAGATACAGAGAAAAAGCATCTTCCTGAGTGGATGAATTGCAATATTCCATTTTGCTTGAGATGTCCAACGGGAACCACCGGGCCGATGGGAGCAACGGGAACCACCGGGCCGACGGGAGCAACGGGAACCACCGGACCGACAGGAGCAACGGGAGTCACCGGACCGACGGGAGCAACGGGAGTCACCGGACCGACGGGGGCAACGGGAGTCACCGGACCGACGGGGGCAACGGGAGTCACCGGGCCGACGGGAGCAACGGGAGTCACCGGACCGACGGGAGCGACAGGAGTCACCGGGCCGACGGGAGCAACGGGAGCCACCGGGCCGACGGGAGCAACAGGAATCACTGGTCCTACGGGGCCTGAAGGGGGACAGGAAGATGATATTTTTGCGTCTTTTGGTGCTTTTCAGACACCTTTGACCGTTGGTTCGTTGATTTCCCTTTTTGCAGATATCACAGATCCTACTGGAAATATCATTGCCACAGATGCCACACATATCACTCTCGCCCCTGGCTACTACTTGGTTGCCTATAATGTGTCTGCTAATTTTCAGTCTGCCAATTATATGCAGGTGACGCCATCCTATAATGGCGCTCCCCGGATAGACACAGGGGTTTACTTTGCCACTAGCGCAGCCGAAGGTTCCAGTGCCTGCGGTTCCGCTCACTTTATCATCAGAGCAGCCGTACAGACTGCTTTTTCACTGACTTATTCAGGTTCAGCAAACGCCCGGGATGGGCAGGTTAATCTGACATTTTTAAAATTGAGAAGATCCTGATAAAAAGGGATGCCCTCAAATTCCCATAGTGGGATTTGAGGGCACATCTGTTTGTGGATTTCGGGAAATTAAAGCAGGTTAATTCAGATAGAAGATCTGTTCTTTGGACATGAGAGGAAAAGCCTTTAAATCAGTGCGGTCCAGATTTTCATGGAATAGATGAACGGCGGTAATCTGATGGTTGCTATAGGTTTTGTAATAATAGATTCCCTTTTCGATATCGATACAGCAGGAGTAGGTGGTGATGTCATGATTTCCGCGGGAGGTGATGACGCACCCTCGAACCATTGCTACGGAATCGAGGATGTGAAAAAATTGGGAAATTGCGTCGGTCGGGTTCCTTCCTGCGACGGAGTTGGATACCAGAAAAGCCGCTTTGATAAATCTTGACATGGGGGAAGCATCTCCCGGCAGGCCGATCGCCCCCATCCCTTCTCCGTAGGTTTTTAAGTCCAGTGAGGAAGAAAAATGATTTTTGGGAGAATGGGGAGACAGTGCCTGATAATTATGAAGATTCATCAAATGGTAGGGAAAGGGTGGATTGTTGGTCAGTACGCCGACGGGGTTTTCATAAATTTTTAGTCCGTCTTTCATCGGTTCGGCCACAATCGAGCGTTTCCCATCGGCAATATGCCAATGCAGGGGAGCAGTGAGGATTGTTTGAGAAAAGGGGATTTGGAGTAATCGAATCCTTTCTAATTGCTGTTTGGCTTCTTCCACAGTACGGCAGCTTCCCAAAATAAAGGGGATCAGCTCATAGGGAGTAAGATCGGTTTGGCGCAGCCCGCCTGAGGGAGGAAAATAAAAGGCGTTGTCGGGGAAGTGAAGCCCTGCCATATAGAGTCCTTTTTCATTTGCAGCCTCTGCATAAAGGGGAACACCTTGTGCAACGGCGGCCATGCCAATCATGGCGAAGTGGGAGTACAGAATCAAGCGATTGCGAAAGGAAAAAGGGTAATTTCGCGGCGTGATGACCACCTGTTCTCCGAAAGCGGATTCGATATCCATATTTCTGCCGGAAAGAGGAACAGGAGTTGACAGAGAAATGCTGGTACACATGATACTTCTCCTTGTTTAATAAAGTATTGACCCGATCAGCGAGAGTACGGAATCTCTCCTGATCAGACTTCTTTTGTTCTGCCTATTGTCATTTGCTGATGGAATACCATACTAGTTTATCCAGTTTAGATGGGAAATTAACCGGTAATAGAAAAAATTTATTTTTCTTTGCGCAGACACCTGATTTTTGATTTTTCGGAGAAATCAAGTTATTTATTGACAAAATTCAATCTGGTTGATATACTTAAGTATTGAGTTAATGACAACTAACTAATAGTTTAGTACACCAACCTGATTTTGCCAAAGACAAGTAGTCTTTTGGGGCAAGGATATGCTGTACGAAAAGGAGAGCGAGGTCTTGGGTATCGGAATCAAGGACTTTTCTTTTTTAGAAAACCGCTCCGAAAGGGGCCTTTTTTAGACGGGCTGGTTAGTTTGTGCTAATTGGTAGGGGGTATACATTGGACATATTGCAGCCATCCAGTTCAACGAGCAGGTAGTTTGTTTTGTAGACTAAAATGAGATTTCGCAAGAGAGATCATTATTTTTTGTCGTGAAAACGGCAAAATTTTTGCACTGAAAGTTAGTGAAAACTAATTAAAGGAAGGTTCCCAAATTGAGGAAACTTGTGAAGCGGAAGCTTCTCAGCTGATCCCAACCCAATGACCGCAGTACAAACAAATCTGAGGATAAAAAATGAAAAAAGAAAAGGGTGGATTGGCCGCGGATGATGGGATATACTCTTTCGGATGGAAGCTATAGGACACGGTATTAGGACGATAATGAAAAACGGAAAAGGTGGATGAAACGATGATGATAAATAAACGACTTATCGGCACGGTGGCCGAAAGCAAAAGATATATTGTCGGAAATGTTATTTTGCAGTGGTGCTCTCTTGTGGCGAACGTCGCTATGATGTTTGGCATCACCAATTTGTTTGCAGGCCTTTATTACGGCAATGTCAGCTCCGGAACTTTATGGAGCACAGCGGCGGTGGTAACGGCAACATTACTTATCCGGTTTCTTTGTACCACCGGCGCCTCCAGGATGAGCTACCTCTCCTCCAAAGCGGTCAAGAAAACCCTGCGGGAGCGGATTTACGAAAAACTGCTGCGGTTAGGCGCTTCTTACAACGAGCAGGTAAAAACCTCCGAGGTAGTGCAGATAGCGGTGGAGGGCGTGGATCAGCTGGAAACCTATTTTGGGGCCTATTTACCTCAGTTTTTCTATGCTGTGCTGGCTCCGTTGACCTTGTTTGTGGTGCTCTGTTTTGTGAGCGTTCCTGCGGCGATCGTGCTGCTGATTTGCGTTCCCCTGATTCCCGCGGCGATTGCAGCAGTGCAGACCTGGGCGAAAAAGCTGCTTTCCAAATACTGGGGACAATATACCGCTCTCGGAGACAGTTTTTTGGAGAATTTGCAGGGGCTGACTACCCTCAAAATTTATCAGGCCGACGGCTTCAAAAATGATGAGATGAACGTAGAGGCTTAGAAATTTCGAAAAATTACCATGAAGGTACTGACGATGCAGCTTAATTCCATCACCATTATGGACTTAATCGCCTATGGCGGAGCGGCATTGGGCATAATTATGGCGGTGACTCAATATATAGGAAACCATATTTCGTTAGCAGGATGCCTCCTGATCATCCTGCTGGCGGCGGATTTTTTCCTTCCCATGCGGCAATTAGGCTCTTTTTTCCACATTGCCATGAATGGCATGGCGGCCAGCGACAAGATTTTTCGTCTGTTGGATCTGCCAGAAAATAAACAGGAAGTTTCCGAGAGTTTTCCCCTGCGTCATGATATCGTCTGTTCCGATCTGTGCTTTTCTTATGAATCGGAGCGGGAAATTTTACACAACATGGAGATGCAGTTTCCTCAAGGCAGCTTTACCACTTTGGTGGGAGAAAGCGGCTGTGGGAAATCTACTGTAGCCTCTATCCTGATCGGACGCAACAAAGGATATACCGGTTCTGTGACAATTGGCGGCGTAGAGCTGAAAGCAATTCAGGAGGAAAACCTGCTGCGAAATGTGACCTATATCAGTCATCAAAGCTATCTATTTAAAGGGACCGTACGAGACAATCTGCTGATGGGCAATCCGGATGCGTCAGAAGAAGAGCTGTGGGCAGTAATGGAACGAGTCAAGCTGGCTGGCTTTTTGAAAGCGGAACAGGGGTTAGACACACCGCTGCTGGAGAAAGCGGGAAATCTTTCCGGCGGACAGCGCCAGCGGCTGGCTCTGGGACGGGCGCTTTTACACAATAGCCCGATCTTCCTTTTTGATGAGGCTACTTCCAATATCGATGTGGAAAGTGAAAACGATATTATGGCTCAGATTCACGAACTGGCAAAGACAAAGACAGTCATTCTGATTTCTCACCGCCTGGCAAATGTGGTGAAGGCAGATCAGATTTACGTGCTGCATAACGGAAACGTGGTGGAAAGAGGCAGTCATGAAGAACTGCTTCAAAATCACAGCAGGTATGAAAAGCTGTGGAAGGCTCAACAGGATCTGGAAAACTATGGAAAGGAAGGGGATGCGGTATGAATAGGAGAAGCGGATGGAAAGTGATGACGAGGCTAATCGGGCTGGTGAAGCCGCTAACCGGTTTTATGTTACTCGCGGTACTAATGGGGCTCATCGGCCATCTTTGCGCCGCCTTTATCACCATCTTCGGCGGCTATGCGGTGCTGGAAGTTCTGCGGTTTGATACCCCCTTCTCTCTTCCGGTTCTTTTGATTTCTACAGTAGTATTTGCTGTAGCACGAGGGTTGCTTCGCTATGCGGAACAGTCCTGCAACCACTACATCGCTTTTAAGTTATTGGCGCTGATTCGGGACAAGGTGTTTCAGGCTCTGCGGCGGCTTTGTCCTGCCAAACTGGAAGGCCGGGATAAAGGAGATTTAATCTCTGTTATCACCTCAGATATTGAGCTGTTGGAAGTGTTTTATGCGCATACCATTTCCCCAGCGGCTATTGCGTTTCTCTTCACGATCATTCTATGCTTATTTATCGGCTCTTATCATTGGACGTTAGGGGTAATCGCACTGGCGGCATACCTGGTGGTAGGGCTGGTCATTCCGCTTGTTACTTCCAAACTCAGTGGGGACGACGGAATGCGTTTTCGTACAAAATCCGGAGAACTCTCCGGATTTGTATTGGATAGCTTGCGTGGGCTTTCGGAAACGCTGCAATACGCTCAGGGGAAAAAGCGGTTACATGAAATGAACCGGCGGATGGATGCTCTTTCTAAAGATGAGGAGAAAATGAAGCGTATCGCCGGCAGGAATGGGGCGGTCACCAATACTGTGGTACTGGCTTTTGATCTTATTATGCTGTTCGTTTCCACTCTGTTGTACCAAAGTGGTATGGTGAATTTTGACGGGGTGTTGATTCCCACTATTGCCCTCTTTTCTTCCTTTGGTCCAGTGATTGCTCTGGCCAATTTAGGCAGTACCCTGCAAAATACTTTCGCAGCTGGCAACCGAGTATTGGACATCCTGGAGGAAACTCAAGTAGTGGAGGAGACAACGGGTTATCCAGAACGTGTATTTACCGGTGCAGAGGCGGAACATGTCACTTTTTCTTATGGGAAGGAGACCATTCTTTCTGATGTATCAGTTGAGATACCGGAACATTCCGTAATAGGGATTGTAGGGCGCAGCGGCAGCGGGAAATCTACACTATTAAAGCTTTTTATGCGTTTTTGGGACGTGCAGCGGGGCAGTGTGAGCCTTTCAGGCACGAAGGTATCCGAGATTAACACGGAAAATCTGCGGAATATGGAGAGCTTTGTAACCCAGGAAACCCACCTGTTCCACGACAGCATTAAGAATAACCTGCGGATCGCTCGGCTTACTGCTACAGATGAAGAAATTGAAATCGCCTGTAAAAAGGCGTCCGTACATGATTTTATTCTCACGCTGCAGAAAGGCTATGATACGCCGGTAGGCGAACTGGGAGATACGCTCTCTGGTGGAGAACGTCAGCGCCTGGGACTGGCAAGAGCATTCCTTCACGACGCGCCATTCTTGCTGTTAGATGAGCCTACCAGCAATCTGGACAGTTTAAATGAAGCGGTAATTCTAAAATCCCTCCATGAAGAACGAGAGGGTAAGACGGTGGTGTTGGTTTCTCATCGGCAGTCTACCATGCGAATAGCAGACACCGTTTATTCCGTAGAACACGGGAGAATGAGTTAAGGAGGTACATCCATGAAAATGAAACGGTTACTTTTTTTGATATTGGGATTTCTTTGTCTGGGATTAGGCAGCGTTGGGGTGATCGTGCCCGTTCTTCCTACGGTGCCTTTCTTTCTGGCGACGGTGTTCTGCTTTGCCAACTCCTCCCGGAAACTCCATGACTGGTTCATTGGAACGAGGCTTTACAAAAAGCATCTGGAATCTTTTGTGAAGAAAAAGGGGATGACGGTGCAGACCAAACTTGGAATCATCATTCCCGTTACTCTCGTAATGGGCGTTGGATTTTTTGTGATGATGTGGGCTGATGTTTTTGTTCCCAGCATGATTCTCGCGGTTGTTTGGTTTTTCCATATCATTTACTTTGTATTTGGAGTGAAAACGATTAGGCTTGCGGTTGCAGAAGAAAAATAGGATAACAATTCAAACGCATGATGTTTTATTTCAATCGTTTTTCGAGCAAATTCGAAAAAACTGAACTGTAAGTAGTTCATAAAATTGAAAAATCAGGAGGTTTTGTCTTATTTTGGACAAGGCCTCCTGATTTTTTCAATTTTTAATAATTTGCAAGTGTAAGCGGTCAAAATAATAGGGGGAAAAGTACAGGGCGTAATTTGATATTCTAGGAGAAGAAATTCTCGTTAAACAAGTTATTTGATTCAACTGAATTTTACGTCTATATTTTATTTACTTTCTTTTAGTTGCGATAACGTCTTTATGTATTTACGCACTCTTTTCCTCTACCTGCGGCTCCTGGATACGAGAGATGATAAGCATTGCTGTGATAAATAATAAGACCGTGAAAACAAAAGGCAGACGTCGGTCCAGACTGGAGAGCCATCCGGACAAATATCCGAAGGGAGAGGAGAGCGCAATTGTGGAGGCCATGATAAGGGCGTTCAGACGTGCCCGTTCCTGGGGGGCAATGTTAAGCTGGAGAAGCGCATCTTTACGCGGACTCACCAGCGCAGCAGCTAAAGCGGCAAAAAATACATAGAGCAGCACAAAACCCAGATTGTTCGCTGGAGAGAAGATCAGCACCAAGGCAGCAACACTGTACAGCGCCAAACCAATCCACAGCGGAATACGAAATTTCGTGGTGCTTATGCGATGCTGAATCCCCACCATGAAGATCAGCATGACAGCAGCGTTTAAAATGGGAAACAGCGCCAGAAAGTTTTCTGACAGCCCCAGTCGCTGTGTCACATACAGTCCGAAAAAGTTCGTACTCACCATATTGGTGACATACAGGATTACCGAGACGGCTACCGCTTTGAGAACGCTCCTGTCTTTCAGCAGAGTGGGAATCAGCTGGCGATATTCCCCCAGCATATGGAGAATCGATACACCCTTTGTCTCTGCCCGGCGGATTTGTCCTTGCTTCGTTTCACGGCAAAACCTGAAAGTAATAAGTGTTTTTGTAAGCATTGTCAGTGCAAAGAGGGTATATAACACCCGCACCACTGGTACAATCGAATATGAGCTGACAAATAGGCCTGAGAGCGGTGCGAAAAAGATGGCCACCAGTCCACCGATGTTCACCCAGGTGTAGATTCCTACCAGATCCTTTGGGCGGGCATCTTCGATCAGTAAACAATACCATGCGGTCTGGTTGATCTGCTCGAAGCAGTTGAGCAGCGCGGCGATCAAAAACAGCCAGAAATTGTTTGAAATAGACCACACCAGGCAGGCAAGCGACCAGCCAAAGAAATCCCCCATCATAGTAGTGTATTTTCGTCCCATCTTGTCAGATAAAATGCCTCCAAAAAAGGAAAACAACACCTGAAACACCATGGTGACAGAAAGAATCAGACCAATTTGCACATCTGTGATGCCCTGCGTGTACATATAAAGTGTGGCGAAGGGGGAGATAAGATTGTAGGGAATCCCCCACAGCGGTTCAATCAACACAAGTGTTCGCGGATTCCCCTTGTTGTCAGCCAGCACCTGGAGGAGGGGATGTGTTTTCAGATTTCTTATTTTTTCTTTCAGATTCATATGTAATATCCCGACTTTCTCTAATTTCCCACTTATTCTATCATACTTACAGATAAACGGGAAGAGATTTTAGAAAATATTTCTTCTTTTCTTATTGCCTCTTGTCAATTGAAAGGACAACTCATGACGGAGTCCGGTATTTACAGATGACATAAAATGGCATGTCACAACTGAAAGATGAACAAAAACTGTCGAGAGAATGGTTGCAAGTGAGCAGGTAACGTAAACGTGGCCTTTTGTAGAAAAAAGAAAGAGGCGATATCAAAAAGCCCGGCTTTTAGCCGGGTTTTTTGAATGGATTACAGTCCATTTCAATCTGGAAAGTGTTGATAAAAAGATGCCGGCAAACCACTTGTCATAATAGTGCAACTGGGTTAATTTTTAGTATCTGTTCTCCCAACAAGATAATCTAATGAAACTTGATAAAAATCTGCGATTCTTAACAAAATTTCTAATTTTGGTTCTCGTCTCTTTAATTCATAATTTTGATAAGTCTTTTCGGTTATGTCACAAAAGATTGCAACTTCATTCTGTGTGAGTCCTTTTTCTATCCGATATTGTTTTAAGCGTTTGGCCAAAACATCTCTCACCATTTTATCACCTACAATTGTTCTTGACATAACAAGTATAAGTAATGAAAATATGAGATATACCAACAATTGTAGGTGAAAAAGTGATGAACAATCAAGAGAGAAACATGATAATTGATATTACAGGTGTAATTCTCACTCCTGGAGAAGAAGGAAAAAATTGTTTAGGAAATGGTGAGCACCGTGACGATAATGGAAAATTGATAGAATGCTGTTGTGATGAATGCGACTATTATTGCTGTTGCCTTCCCAAACACCATAAATGGTATAGCCCTTATAGGGAGCAGAGAAATTCAGAGCAATAACACAGCTGCTTTGGGCGGAAAGAGATAAAAAATAATCCTAAAAGCAATCTTGCTTTCAGGATTATTTACTGAAGCATTAACAAAATAGATACCCCACTGCAAAAGTAAAAATGGAAATTCCAGGTTCAGAAGAGGTCCATTTTTATTTTTGCATTACTATTTTCAGGTTTTTACTTTTTGATGTCCTATTTTAAGCTCTAAATACATCCCTCTATTCAAATTGCGCCGGCAGTTCAATTTCTAAAAATTGATGACCCTCTATCGCATCTTTATAAATAAGATGTGGCTTATCGCAAGTTGGTGCATAAAAAATTATTTGGCTATCATCTTTATAAGAGGCAGTAGCCGAACAGGTATCTCTCATATAAAAACAGAAAGGAACATCACGATTTTTAGATTTTAAACGTTCAATATAAAATTGACAAAAGTCAGATGGGATTTTACTTTTAAACAAAAATCCCGCCCATTCAGTGTGCATTAGATCATCCAAACTGCCGGATTCTTTACAAAAAAACTTTTGTGAATCTTTTCTGCACATCATCATATCTAAAAAATAATAATACTCACCTTGTTTAATATATGTTGTTATATGACCATTTCCATCTGTGTTGCCATAGCAAAAGCATCCAACTTTTTCATATTTATCGCCAATAAAATAAGCCAGCCAATTTGTGTCTGTTGCACAGCATCCTTCGTTTGAGAGTACAGCTTCTTCTGGCGTTTTGTGTGTTTGCCAATGAACCCCATTTAACCAAAAGTCTTTATTGTCCAAACAACCTCTAAATTCTGATATCTGGAATAATTGTATTGCTTCATATAAATTGTCGATTTTCTTTCTTTTATTTTCAAGGGATAATTTGCTAGTCTCGAACATCTCGGCAGATGTGTATCTTGTTTTTCCAAGAAAATTTATAGGTACCCAATAAACACCTTTGTATACTTGTGTTTCAAACTCAATATCATAAAAATAATTCCCAATATTTTTACTCATTGAAGCCACCTCGTTGTATAGAATTACTTTTTCATATGCTATCAAAAAAGATAAAAGAAGTCAATTGCTTAACAACAATTGACTTCTTTTACTGTAATAAATATTGGTATAAATGTTCATAATGACATGACAATTGCCAAAGAAAAATCCGAGTGTCCGTATGAACACTCGGATTGGTGCGGGGGATGGGACTTGAACCCACACAGTATTGCTACCACTAGAACCTGAATCTAGCGCGTCTGCCAATTCCGCCACCTCCGCATAAGGTGTATTCAATTTTAAAATGGTGCGGACGAAGTGACTTGAACACTCACATCTTTCGATACTAGAGCCTAAATCTAGCGCGTCTGCCAATTCCGCCACGTCCGCATCTATGAGTAGTTCTCCTCTACCGCTTGCCGCCATTTAATATATCTCACAAGCGACTCATATATAATATCATGAAAAAAATTTTTTGTCAACAGTTTTTTTAAAAATTTTTAGACGTGTTTAAAAAGGAAACGACGGCGATAAATTGGAATATGGTAAAAATGGATCTGAATAGATTATCCGGAAAAGGAACGCTTTTCCGGATCACAAAATTTATGTGGACTTTGTCTGGTCGGAAGCCGCCCCGGGGGAAGAATCTGAAGATTCCGTCTGATTTTTCCCTTGTAATTTCAGCAGAACAGATTTGAGCTGTTCCGGTAAGGGAATCAATATCCCTGCGTTTCCCAACAGAGTCAAACTCAATTCGCAGATAAAAAACATAACCGCGATATCTCGAATCGGTACCTTATCTTCTATCAGAAGCTGAAGAATATGGGAAAAACCCACCATTACAATCATCATCGTCATTTTCAAAATTCCCTTGATTCCCGTTGCAGGATTCTTTTTCTTTTCATAGAGCGCTTTCATCCATTCTGTCAGATAAGTCAAAACCATGATAATCGTAAAGGCCAGAATCATGGTATTATAGTGACCAAAGTAATTGACAAGGCCGCCGCAGAGAATGCCGATGACGGCGCAGACGGCTGTGAGTATTTTTTTCATCAAGTTCACCGCTTTTCTATTTAATTTGCATGAGGAAACCATAAAAAATTCTTTTTGACATCAGTTACCTTTGTTTTGGTGGGATAGAATAGTAAAGGGGAAATAGCCTGTCAATTCATTCTATGTGCCAATCAAGTGAACGGTGTTCATTTCTGTCAAAGAATACAGTGATACCATTTGATAGAGAGTGTATTTGGTACGATCAGTCATTAGAAAAAAGGGGCTTGCAAAATAAAATACGGTGGGTTATGATAAAGCTGTCTTTTGAATCTGTATACAGGTGGTAAGATACAGATGACAGGAAATCAGATCGAAAAAGGGCAAGACTTTGAGAAAGGGTGTACAATATGACAAACTGGGAAAAGATGTTACAGGGAATGATGTATAATGACGTGGCGGATAGTTTGTTCGATTTAAGGGTTGAGGCAAAATCGCTTTTCCGCAGATATAATCAGACAAATGATGAGCAAACAGAGTTACGCCGGCAGATTTTGGAACAGCTGCTGAAAAGAGTTGGGGAAGATGTCTGGATCGAGCCGGCTTTTCACTGCGAGTATGGAAAAAATATTGCAATCGGCGACCATACGTATATCAATTTTGACTGCATTATTTTGGACTGCGCCGATATTTCCATCGGCAGCCATGTTTTATTTGGTCCCAGAGTAGGACTTTATGCGGCGAATCATGCTTTAGATGTGGATGAGAGGATGGCTGGCGGCTGTATCGGAAAGCCGATCACCATTGAGGACAATGTCTGGCTTGGAGGAGATGTAAAGGTACTGGGCGGCGTTACCATTGGAAAGGGTTCTGTAATCGGCTGCGGCAGTGTCGTGACAAAAGATATTCCTGCCGGCGTCATCGCTGCGGGAAACCCCTGCCGGGTCATTCGTCCGATTACCGAACAGGATAAAACGGGCTATGTTCCCATAAATGATTAGTCTGAGAATGGATAACAGAAAGTAACAGAAAAAAGTATCCCAGCGCCTAATGAACAGGTCCAGGTTGTGCGGACAGCACCAAAAAAGGCCCCTGGTAGGAAAATTGAGTTTTAGGAGGAGTGGCGCAGCGTAAGCGGCGCCACTCCAGTTTTGTACTGGATGCGCTCGTGGTTGT
>CALWNT010000054.1 GCA_944382885.1 uncultured Clostridia bacterium
ATTTATTGACTTACGATTTGATCTTGGGAAATCAATATGCGGCTAAGCGAAAATAAGCCGGACAGTCAGAAAAATAAACCGATTTTCCAAGCGTGAAAAGAATCAATCAAAATAAGAACAGAGGAGCAATGCCGCGGCATTGCTCCTCTGTGTTCAAGTTTGGAGATTATTTTGGGGAATCAATGATTTGTTCTCCTCGGCGATAGACCTGGTCGATGTGATAGTCCTGATCTACGATAATAAAGTCGGCCTGTTTCCCTTCAGCGATACTGCCGATGGATTGCTCCAAACCCAGAGATTGAGCGGGACGGAGGGTAGCGCTTAAAATTGCTTCTTCCTCTTTTACGCCGAACCGGATGGCGTTCACCATACAGTCGTATACATTGGTGACTGAGCCTGCGATAGTGCCGTCCGAGAGGGACGCCTTCTTTCCGGATACTGTCACGCGCAAGCCGCCTAGTTCATATTCCCCGTCGGTGAGTCCGCAGGCGCACATCGAATCGGAAATTAAGACAAGTTTTTCCGGACAGAGTGAAAACATCATCCGGATGACCGTCGGATGGACATGGATTCCGTCGCAGATCAGTTCTGCCTGAACTGGAGAATCGTATAATGCCCCGATGATACCCGGTTCCCGGTGGTGTAACGGATTCATGGCGTTAAACAGATGGGTGATGTGATTGCAGCCCTTTTCAAAGGCCTTTCTCGCTGTATCATAAGTGCAGGAGGTGTGAGCGATAGAAACAGTTTTATTCCTGCTGTGCTTTTCGATAAATTCCATTGCTCCGTCTAAATCTGGGTCTAAGTCCACAATCCGAATGCGATTGCCGGACAGGGCGTCTAGTTCTTCAAAAAGTTTGTCGTCAATTCCAAGGAGATATCGCGGATCATGAGCGCCCTTTTTTGATTTTCCCAAAAACGGGCCTTCCATATTGATGCCGGCCAGCATACTGCCGGAAAAATTCGCTTCTGCCGCCTGCTTGATCTGCCTCATTGCCTTTTGATAGGGCTCGATCCCCATTGTCATGGTAGTAGCCGCCACAGTAGTGATTCCATGTGTAGCATAATAGGATAACATTTTTTCGATTTCTTCAGGAGAGGCAGAAGAAAAGTCATACCCCACACAGCCGTGAGAATGAATTTCCACCAGTCCGGGAAGGATACGTTTGCCGGAGCAGTCCAGATAGAGTTCTCCTTCCTTTACCGGAGACTTGGGAGGCAGCAGATGGAAAAAGCTTCCCTTTTGCACTTCTATATCTTTCTCTATAAATTTACCGTCTACAAATACGCTGGCGTTTTGCAGTATCATGGGAATGACCTCCTAAATTCATTTGATGAAATAGGTTTATGAGAAATATTTTTTTTATTTTAACATAAGCAGAAAATATTTTCACGAATCTTGGCGCTGTAAAAAATATTTTTGTGAATAGGGACGATTTTTTTCTGCAAAAGAAGGCATTTTTTCCACTTTCAGACAGAAACTTTCTGTTGGATGACAGGAATTATTTTAGCTGTTCCCTGTATTCCGTAGGGGAAAATAGGGTCATTTTTTTGAATACCACCGCAAAATAATTACTGCTGTTGAATCCAAGCTCCAAGGCTGTGTCTGTCACGGAACACCCCTGCTTTAACAGCTGCTTGGCTTCTTTGATTTTCACCTGATTGATGTATTCTCTGGGAGACATGCCGATTTCTGTTTTAAATCTCGCCTTAAAGCGGGACAGGGAAAGTCCGGCACATTCCGCCAATGTTTCCAAGGAAATCGGTTCCCTGATATTCTGCCGGATATAAGATACTGCCGCTGCGATCTCTTCGGACAGCGTTAGATGAACAGACAGCGCCTGCTGAATCATTCCATAGAGAAAAGTGACTAATAGGCTTCGTCCATATTCTTTTTTGCATTCATCCTGAGAAGCAATCGCCCAAAAAGAATCCGCCAACCAGCCGCGCAGGGATTTTTCGCACCAGAATACCCGCTGTGAGATGTTCAGCAGCCGGCTTTTTAGCTGCTTTCCGGCGGCATCAGAAAGTCCTAAAAAGGGGGCGTCAGTTGAAAAGTCCAGTTGAAGCCAATAAATTTCAGAGATATTTTGCGGTTCAGAACCGGTGCTGTGTTCCTCCTCCGGGAAGGTTAAAAACAGATCTCCTCCAGAAAGGGGATAGGTTTTCCCGTCTACTGTATAGGATTGGTTTCCCTGGACTAAAAGGACAAGTTCCATGCATCCTTTGTGGATGTGTTTTTCCAATGGGAGAACGGCGCGGTTGTTCATGCTGTGGCCGAATACCTTCACCCCATTGATGCCGTGCTGGAAAAAGGTCAGAAGCTGTCGGTTTTCTTCCCAGCAATATTGCTCTTCCATTTGATACATCCAAACACCTTCAATTTTATACTGAATACTAAATTAAATGCAATACGATTTTATCTTTATTATACTAAAAATAAAGATAAAATCCAACTATTTAAAAATCGGAAAGGATGACCATATATGACTTCCAGAGAATTAGTATTATCCACACTCAATGGAACCAACACCTCCGGCAGAGTGCCGAGACATTTGTGGTATCTGCCTTGGGCGGAAAACAATTACCCTCAGATGCTGGAAAAGATACATCAAGATTTTCCAGACGACATTGTAGGGGCACCAGCAAAACTTGACCCTTCTCCTGTAGAAAGCGGAGATCCTTATGAGCCGGGAGAGTACACCGACCCTTGGGGATGTGTGTTTACCAATATTCATCGGGGGATTATCGGAGAAGTAAAGACTCCCTTAATTCAGACCGACGACTGGAGCGACGTGGAAAATATCCATATCCCAGAAGAATGGCTTTCTTTTGATCCGGAAGAAGTAAACGCATTTTGCAAATCTACCGATCGCTTTGTGCTGGCGGGGGCTTGTCCTCGTCCCTTTGAGCAGCTTCAGTTTATTCGGGGTACTGTCAATCTCTATATGGATTTAATGGACATTCCTCCGAAAATGATGGAATTCATAGAAAAAATGCATGATTTTTACTGCCGTCTGGTGACCAAATGGGCGCAGACCGACGTTGACGGTATCCAGTTTATGGACGACTGGGGTTCTCAGCAAAGCCTGCTGATCAATCCCGCCATTTGGGAAGAGATTTTTATGCCGATGTACCGGGATTATATTGCGATTGCCAAAAAATACGGCAAAAAGACCTTTATGCACTCGGACGGCAATACGATTTCGATTCTTCCCAAGCTGATTGATATCGGTCTGGACGCCATCAATACCCAGATTTTCTGTATTGGTGTAGAAAATCTCGCGCCATTTAAAGGAAAACTGACCTTCTGGGGAGAGATCGATCGTCAGCATCTGATTCCAAACGGCAGTCTTGAGGACATTGACAAAGCGGTGGAACAGGTGTATCGTACCCTTTGGCAGGATGGCGGCTGCATCGCCCAATGCGAGTTTGGCGCTGGAGCTAATCCGGATAATGTGTATGAGATCTTTAAGCGTTGGAATGAACTGAGATAGAAAAATATCCCGGAGGGCTTTCCCTCCGGGATATTTTTCTGGGCTGATTGAGAAAT
>CALWNT010000055.1 GCA_944382885.1 uncultured Clostridia bacterium
TACAATAACCGCAGAATCAAGATTAAGTTAAAGGGCCTGCCGCCTGCTCTTCACAGACAACAAGCCCTTTCGGTTGCTTGAATTATTTCTTCAAAAATATTGTCTAACTTTTTGGGGGCACTTCAAAACGGTGCGTATGCTTGCTTTCTTATTGTTGCCCCATGGTCACGAGCATGTCGACAACCCCGACTGCACTTTTGACAAGGGATAATCCCTCTTCAAACATCACAAAGCCAGAATGGAACTGTACTGTTTTCATTTTTGCGTACCTTATTCAATCAAGGAAAGAAACGCTTTCCCCGCCGCGGAAACGCTCACCCCCTTTAAGGTACAGATCCCGACCTGACGAGGCGGGAGACTCTCTGTCGTAGGGATTTGAAACAATTCCCCCGATTCCAGATATTGTCTGGAAAATTCCCTGGTTACACAGGAAATTCCCAGATTGATTCTCGCGAACTCCAATACCAAATCGTGAGAACCCAGTTCAATATCTGGAGAGAGCTGAATCCCTTTGCTTAAGAAGAAGTTTTCCACACAAATTCTGGAATTGGAATTCCGCTCCAAAAAAATCAGCGGGTATTTCGCAAGCTTTTCCAAGGTAATCGGGCGGTTTTCCAAAAAACGGAACCGGCTGCCGGCTACAAAAATATCCTGTACCTGGCGGTAGGGCAGAATCTCCACAGCCTCATCTTCCAAAGGGAGATTCACAAAAGCGAGGTCTACTTTTCCCAGCTTTAACAGCTCCAACGCCTGAGGACTGGTTCGGTTGACAATCGTTAAGTGTATCATAGGATAACGCCGGCCAAAGGTTTCTAAAAAGGGAAGGAGGAGGTAACGGGAAAGGGTGTCGCTCACCGCGATCCGCAGTTCCCCTTGCTCCAGCTTCTTAAAGCGCTGGAGCTCTCCCTCCGCTTTTTCGATTAAAGAAAGGGCGTTTTTTACATATTCAAACAGCATTTCCCCCTCGGGAGTCAGGCTTACCTCCTTTTTGTTCCGGACAAACAATTTGATTTCCAAAGATTCTTCCAGGTTTTTAATCGACTGGCTGGCTGCGGACTGAGTAATAAAAAGCTGCCTTGCGCCTTTAGAAAAGCTCAAATTTGAAGCTACCGCATAGAAGATCCGATAGGCGTCTAATCTTACATCCATCATTAGCACCTCTTATATAATCTATTAAAAATATTCATTTTACTAATGCTGTTGTATTGATTATAATAGAGAAAGAAAGAAAACACAAGAGATGTTTTCTGTCAGAGAGTATAACGTATTGATCTTATGTAACAGAGTAGGAGAAAAAATGATGGAAAGATTAGTAGGTACCGTATCCAGAGGGATCAGAGCCCCAATCATTCGGGAAGGCGACGATTTGGCGCAGATCGTTGTAGATTCTGTTGTCAACGCATCTAAAAGCGCCAACTTTACCATTGGCGACAAAGACATTATCGCCGTGACAGAGGCTGTTTTGGCAAGATCTCAGGGGAACTATGCCCATATCAATGATATTGCTGCGGACGTAAAGGAAAAGTTTGGCGATGACACCATCGGCGTTATCTTCCCGATTCTTAGCCGCAACCGTTTTGCGATCTGCCTGAAAGGGATTGCTACCGGAGCGAAAAAAATTGTTCTGATGCTGAGCTATCCTTCCGACGAAGTGGGGAATCATTTGGTAGATCTGGATTCCTTGGATGAAAAAGGCATCAATCCCTGGAGCGATGTACTGACTGAGGAAAAATACAGAGAACTGTTCGGCTACCGTAAACATACCTTCACCGGCGTGGACTATATCGAATACTACAAAGAGCTGATCCAGAGCTGCGGCGCTGAAGTAGAAGTGGTTCTTGCAAACGACTGCAAAATCATCCTCAACTACACCAAAAGCGTCATCTGCTGTGATATCCATACCAGAGCCAGAACCAAACGCATCTTAAAGGCAAACGGCGCTGAAAAGGTATACGGTTTGGATGACATTATGACCAAATCCATCAACGGCAGCGGTTATAACGACAAATACGGCCTGTTGGGTTCCAACAAAGCTACCGAAGAAACCGTCAAGCTGTTCCCGATTCACTGTGAAGAATTCGTGGCTGACGTACAGAAAAAAATCAATTCCATCACTGGGAAAAACGTCGAAGTCATGGTTTACGGCGACGGTGCCTTTAAAGACCCAGTAGGGAAAATCTGGGAATTGGCTGACCCGGTAGTGTCTCCCGCTTATACCAGCGGTTTAGAGGGTACCCCCAACGAAGTGAAGCTGAAATATCTGGCAGACAACAACTTTGCCGACTTAAAAGGAGAGGAACTGAAAGAAGCGATCTCCGAATATATCCGGAATAAAGACGAGGATCTGGTGGGCAATATGGTTTCTCAGGGAACAACTCCGAGAAGACTGACCGACCTGATTGGTTCTCTGGCCGACCTGACTTCCGGAAGCGGAGACAAAGGTACTCCGATTATCTTTATTCAGGGCTATTTCGATAACTACACAAAATAATGATTCTGGTTCGTTAAATCATATGATCGAACTAAAAAAGCTCCGGCTAAGCCGGAGCTTTTTGCTTGATATGATCGTTTCAGAAAAATTTAGTAGGCTCTTTCGTCCTTCCAGGCATCCAGCATCGCCTTTAAATGGGTTTCCGATACTTCAGCCGGAAGATTATGCACCCCAGAAAAGAAATATCCGCCGCCCTCTTTCATAATCCGGATGGTATCCCGTACCTTCTGATACACAGTTTCATAAGAATCCGTGCGGGTATATAGCTGGGTGTCATATCCTCCTCCCCAGAAAATAAGCCGATTGCCGAATCGGGATTTCAATTCCTGCGGACTCATCCCCGCCGCCGAAATCTGAACCGGATTGACAATTTCTACCCCGCACGCTTCCAGGTCCGGCAGAATTTCCGCAATCGAACCACAGGAATGAAGATTGATGTGCATATTGGTCCGTTTTTTCCATCCTTCAAATAGCTTTTGATAAAAGGGTCGGTAAATTTTTCTCCACAGAGGCGCACCGATGGTGACTCCTCGATTGTCTCCGAAATCATGGGCAATCGAGAGAATGTCCACATATTTCCCCACTGCCTGATTCAGTTGTTCAATCTGTTTCAGACCCGCTTCTACCGATTTTTCCAGAAATTCTCCCATGACGTCCGGTTCTTCCAGCATTAAAACCATGCAGCCCACCATGCCGCCGGGCTGTATCTGTAGATCGGTAATGGATTCTCCCAGACAGATAGACAAATCGGTTCCCTCATAAAGCTCTTTGGCAGCCTGCTCCAGATTCCTGAGCATCGTATCATCCAATTGGCCTTTGGGATGGAAGTCCTTGGGGTCCGGAATTGCAAAATCCGCCAAAAGGTCGCTGGGCTCTGCGCCGTCAAAGAAGAAGGACCCCTTGGGGCAGATGGTATTCCCCGCTGTTTTCCACACCACGCTGCCGTCTTCGTTTAAAACGAATTCCTCTTTCTTGGAAACGCAAAACTCCTGGTCCCAAAGTCTCTGACTTTTCCAGTGATTCATCACATCTTTTCCCCGCAAAGGCGCCGAACACATGTTGGGAGAAGCCAACAGGATGATATCCCCCTCCATCTTTTGAATCACATCCTGCTCAAAAACGGCGTTTGACATAAAGGTATCCAGCCGCGGCGGCGTATCCGGCAACCCTAGCACCCGCTGCAGTCTGCGATAGGTAATGACATGAAGCCCCTCTGTTTCACATCCCCCAAGCCCATTGGGCACATAATCCGGAAGTTCGTGGTTCAACACCTTTCGAACCCGTTCTCTTGATGTCATCATGTTGATTTCCCCCTTATCCTGCTCTTTACAAATGAAATTACTAGGTATTATAATACAGAAAAAGCAAAAAACCAATGTGAAATTGAGGTAAAAAAATGTGTTATCCGGACAAAAGCGTCTTTTTTCCATTTGTGGAGGGAGAACATGGAAATCCGCTCTTTATTTCTCTGGCCGGAAGGGAATTCTGCTCCTCCAATTATCGGATTTATCGCAAAACCGCGGCAGAAAGCGTCCTCTGCTATGTCTGGCAGGGGGAGGGCATCGTAAAATGCAAAGACAGCGAACAGCTTGCTCGTGAGGGTGATGTGCTTCTCCTGCTCAAAGGAGAGGAGCATTCTTACCGGGTCAATCCGGAAAATCCTTGGCGGGTGTTGTGGTTCAACATCACCGGCGGATTTTTCCCGGAACTGGCCTCCGCCTATCATCTCGCCCCCGGTATCTATCCTATGGTTTCTGCACGGGTTTCTTCCTTGTTTGAAAAAGGCCTGCAAAGCTGTTTTCACGCTTTGCAGGCTCAGAAGCTATCATCTATTCAACTGGAGCTAAATCGGCTGATATTCGCTATCATACAGGCTCTTTCCGAGGAATTCCCTGCGAAATCCGACGGCGGCGCAGCTCGAAACATACAGCTGTATATCGACCGTCAGCTGCAAAATCATCCGGAATGCAAGCTCAGTTCCCGGCAGATGGAGCAGGAGCTTTCGCTCTCCGCCCGACAGTGCAGCCGAATTTTTTACAGCTATTACGGCATGACGCCTTATGAGTACTATATGGAGCAAAAAGCGAAGCTCGCCAAAAATCTGATCTTAAATACCGCCCTTTCCATCCGGGAAATCAGCGAACGGTTCGGCTTTTGTGACTCTTATTATTTTTCCGCCTTTTTTAAACGATATTTTCAAATCTCTCCCGGAAAACTGCGAAAAAACAACGCACCTAAGACCTAGGCTTGTCTTTCTTCACTGTAAAAACAACTGCCTTCCAAGCTTTTCAGGATAGCGTTAAGTAAGGTTACATTCTGTTTCCCAATCCGAAGCTGACGGAAAGGGCGTTATTGACCTGCGCCATCGACTTTTCATTCAGCATTCCCATTTTTTCTTTCAGCCGTTTTTTATCAATGGTTCGAATCTGCTCCAGCAGAATAATGGAATTTTTAGCAAGCCCGCATTCCATCGCAGGGATTTCGATATGGGTTGGAAGTTTGGACTTTTCCCTTTGGCTGGTGATGGCGGCTGCAATGACGGTAGGACTGTGCTTGTTGCCCATATCATTCTGTACGATTAGAACCGGACGGATACCTCCCTGCTCAGACCCTACGACCGGACTTAAATCAGCGTAATAAATTTCTCCCCTTTTGACAGACACAATGGAACACTCCTTATCGCATTTTCTTGTTTGTTTACACTGTTATTTTGGAACAGTTTAGCTGTTTTTATTCAGCTCAGGCTTTTCGGGCGCCGTCAATCGAACTCATTTCTTTCCGGCGCTGGGGAGAGAAAGCCTTTACTCCAATGTATGAAATATGGTATAGTTGTGTTAACGCAAAGAGTCTGGCGGCAAGGAGGAAAAAGAAAAATGATGTTCGGTTTTTTGTGGACAACGACAGAAGAAGAACGGGAGCAGTGTTTTTTCGTTCGAAAAAAAGTTTTCATGGAAGAACAGGGATTTCAAAACGAGTTTGACGAAATCGATGACATCGCCCATCACCTTCTCTTTTTAGATGACGAAGCGCCTATTGCCACCGCCCGTCTGTTTTTCTATGAAGACTGCTGGCATATCGGCAGAGTCTGTGTACTTCCAAACTATCGCGGCAACCATATCGGCCAATTTCTCATTGAGGAATGCCTCAAAAAGGCGAAAGAACTCAGGCAAAGCAAGATCGTCCGGCTGGGCGCCCAAGTGCGGGCAATGGATTTTTATCGCAAACTTGGATTTACCCCTTGTTCTGAGGAGTACGATGACGAAGGGTGTCCCCATATTATGATGGAATATCGGCTATAGCGCCGCTTTGGGGTCTAACTTTTGATTTTCTGCATATAGTTTCTTAACAGTTCCTTTTTAGGAAGCAAAGTGCAGTAGTCAAAGGGAGGATCTCTTTGTGAAAAGGCTCGTTACCGGTATTTTATCCGGTTTTTTACTGATTTGTGTCTTTGCCGGAAATATGGTTTACAGTATTTTTCAAAACAGGCAGCTCGCCGTCAACGCCAGTGTAGGGCAGCCTGCCCAAACGGTAGAACTGCCGGTGTTGATGTACCACCATATCCTCAAGGACCGAAACCGATGGAACGACTATGTCATTTCTCCGGATTTATTTGAACAGGATTTGCAGTATCTGAAAGCCAATGGCTATACCGCCATCAGTATTGCAGAGCTGATGGATTTTTTAAAAGAGCAGACGCCTTTGCCGGAAAAGCCAATCTTGATTACCTTTGACGACGGTTATGAAAGCATGTATGAATACGCCTTCCCTCTGCTGCAAAAATATCAGATGAAGGCGGTCATCTCTATTATTGGAAAGTACACCGACCTGTACTCCGGCAATGTGACAAAAAGCGTCAGCTATTCCCATGTGAATTGGGATCAGCTGCGCCAGATGCAGGAATCGGGTCTGGTCGAAATAGGAAATCATACCTATGACATGCATCACAACGACGGTGGACGCAAGGGAATCCGAAAACTGGAAAGTGAAACCATTTCCCAATATCGAAAAAAACTTTCCGAAGATATCGGGGCGCTGAATCAAGAGATCGCAAAAGAGCTTGGCAAAAGCACCGAAATTTTTGCCTATCCCTTCGGCAGCTTTTCTCAGGACAGCGAAATGATTTTAAAAGAATTGGGGTTCAAGGTCATCCTGACCTGCGAAGAGAAGGTCAATCACTTGTCCTCCGGTGATTATACCAGTTCTGATCTGCTGAAGCTCAAGCGGTTTAATCGTCCTTCCGGTATCAGCAGTGAAAAATTCTTTCAAAAATTCTAACAGCCGTAGTAAAATTACGGCTGTTGGAATTTTTGGAAAAGCGAGACATTTTTCTTGGTTTTTTCAAACAGAAAAAAATTTGTCGAAGAAAAAGATTTTTAATCTTTTTTAAGAAAGTGTTGACAAATGAAAAAAAGCGAGTATAATATTATAGGTAACAGAAAATAAACGAGATGTGGCTCAGTTTGGTAGAGCGCTGCGTTCGGGACGCAGAGGCCGTGGGTTCGAATCCCGTCATCTCGACCATACCTGCGGTAAGCAATTTGCGACCGCAGGTTTTTTCTATTTTAGACTTTGTGTCTGCGTTGTGGCGGAGCGCTTTTGTCAGCCTAAACCACATCACTGTAAGCCAGATAGTATTTGCGGGATATTAAGATCCCTTTCCGTTTATCGTCTCTCTTGATAGAAGGTGCTATCTATTATGAAAGAAAAAGATATATTCGAAGGCAACAGGACTGCTTGGAATCAGGCAACCGCCTATCATCAAAAAGCTTTCAATCATTCCCTGCATAAAAATTTTGAAAACCCAGAATTTACAACTCTGAAAAAAAGCCGGGATTATATTGTCAACGACAAATTAAGACAGATTGATTTTCGCGGAAAAAGAATCGCTCATATACCATGCAATAACGGCAGGGAGCTGATCTCCCTGATGCGGCTTGGCGCTGAAGAAGGAATTGGCTTCGATATTTCCGACGCCGCAATTTTGGAAGCGAAAGAGCTCGCTGAAATCGCAAAGGTAAACGCGAAATTTGTTCGTACAAACGCACTGGAAATCGACGAAAGCTATAACAACTATTTTGATTTTATCTACATTTCTCAGGGATCATTGCAGTGGTTTCCGGACTTAAAGGATTATTTCAGCGTCATCTCAAGATTGCTGAAGAAAAACGGACAAATTATTATTTTTGAGATTCATCCATTTAAGTACTTTTTTGAAAATGGTTTTCAGTTTCAAAAACAAAATTTTGATCAACTGACCTCCTATTTTGAAACAGAGCCGAATAATTACCCAAAAGGGCTTGACTATTTTGGCAACGTGGAATATGAATCGGCGGAATGTTTTTGGTTCATGCATAAAATGTCCGATATTATCACCGCTATTCTTCATAATGGTATCGAAATAGAGGACTTTAATGAATACAAGTATGATTTGGATGGTACTCCTAATGCAGAAGTCGAAGGTAAATTCCCATTTAGTTATCTCATCACTGCTAAAAAAAATAAATAACCCCCGGCGACCGGGGGTTATTTATTCCCCCATAGATTGGACATCTTACGTCGATGGACAAAGATGTTGCTGACCTGTTTCAGAAATTGAAAAAAATGATTAAGCAAGCAGGAAAACTGAATTTAAAATTCAAAGGAGGATACTTATGGCAACAAAAATTTTCGTTCACGGTTCAGGACACAAAGCAACCAGTTGGAATCAAACAATTTCATACATGACAAACCGCGAAGATATTGTATGTCCAAATCTGTCCTCCATCCTTGCAGGAAAAGAGGCAAGTTATGAAAACCTATATTCTTCATTTGTAAACTATTGCAACGAAGTTGACGGACAAATTCATTTATGCGGTCTTTCGTTAGGCGGTATTTTGGCTTTGAATTTTGCTTTGGACTTTCCGCAAAAAGTGAAAACATTAGCCTTAATCGGAACGCCATATAAAGTCCCGAAAGCAGCATTTGGTTTTCAAAATATAATTTTCAGATTTTTACCAAAATCTATTTTTGAAACTATGGCATTTGATAAAAAGAACACTTTTGCTTTAGGAAACACCATGAAGAATTTAGATTTCAGTGATAGGGTGAAAAATATTAAGTGCCCCACTCTAATCCTTTGCGGAAAAAAAGATAGTGCAAACATAAAATCGGCGTATTTTTTATCACAAAACATTAAAAATTCAGAATTGAAAGTTATCGAAAATACTGGCCATGTTGTAAATGAAGAAAGTCCAGAGATTTTAGCAAAGATACTAACAGAATATTACTCATGGAATATCTAATTCTCTGCAAAAACTATTAGGTTCTCTATCCATTTCAACAATTATAGGAGATGAAAATGAGATCAGAAAAGGAAATTTATGATACTATTTTGAATTTTGCAAAAACGGATGAACGCATTCGCATGGTTACTTTGGAAGGTTCTAGAACAAATATAAATATTCCTCCGGATGATTTCCAGGATTTTGATATCACCTTTTTTGTTACGAATATGCCGAGTTTTACGGGTGACGACAAATGGATAGATGTATTTGGTGAAAGATTAATTTTGCAAAAACCGGAAGATATGGAATTATTTCCAGCAGTAGAAAAAGGATTTTCCTACTTAATGCTGTTTACTGATGAGGTTAAGATAGATTTAACTTTGCTGCCGCTGGAATTGATAGACGAGTATTTTTCATGGGATAAACTGGTAAAATTACTACTGGATAAAGACAACCGTATTGTACAACCACCAGTACCAACGGACATAGACTACCATTTACAGAAACCTACTCAGCGAATGTTTGACGATTGCTGTAATGAATTCTGGAATACTACAACATATGTAGTAAAGGGCTTATGCCGCAGAGAAATTCTTTTTGCCATTGACCATATGAATGATATAGTGCGAAAAGAGTTGCTTCGTATGATTTCCTGGCTGATTGGCATCAAACATGGATTCTATTTCAGTTTGGGAAAAAACTATAAATTTATGAAGCAATATGTCCCAGAGGCATTGTGGGAACGACTTATGTCCACTTATATTATGGATTCCTATCTTCATATGTGGGAATCCTTAGAACAGTGTATGGCATTATTCCGGGAAGTTTCGGCAGAAGTGTCATGTCAGTTAGATTACCAGTACCCATCATATGACGAAAAAATCAGCAATTATGTGATTCGGCAAAAAAGAAAATACGGCGTTGAAGATAAATAAAGCTTTTTGCGCCAGAAATTTGAGTTTGACTATTCAATTTTGAGAAAAGAAATACTCCAAAACCAGAAAGAGAACGGTCAAAAACTTTGAGGGACTGGCTACCTTGTCCACCCCATTCAGCAGGGCGTCAGGCGGCGGTCAAGATTGAGGTAAGCCCCTTTAATGGTTGCCCGCTATCCTGCTGCTTTTTTGGAAGTGCGGCCAAATTTCTGGACTCTTCATCCATAAGTCAAAGCGTAGGACGAGGGGAAAGCCTTTCTATATACCCTGTTTGCCGGCGAAACCAGATCTCTTCTTGCGGCGGACCTTTTTCTATGCTATACTTTTTATGTCTTTCCAATCAGGAATTGCGGCGAAAAGTGGTGGCCTTTTTGTGTCTCCACCCATAAAGTTATTTTGTCAGAAAAAAGGGGATCATACTATGTCTGAATTATTTGAAATTATCATGATTGTAAGTTTTGGCGCGTCGTGGCCGATGAATGTAATAAAATCCTATAAAGCAAGGACCACAAAGGGAAAAAGTTTAGGCTTTTTACTGCTGATTTTCTTTGGGTATATCGCGGGAATTATTTCTAAATTTTCAGATGCCGCCTATATGGCTTCCTTCTCTTCCAAATGGTATGTACTTTTCTTCTACATCCTCAACTTAATTATGGTGGGAACAGATCTCTGCCTTTATGTGAGAAATTACAGACTGGATAAAGCGAAAAAAGAACAGGACTAAACGTACATCATGGAGATTATCACGGGCGATTTTTCTCTAATCAAACGGTGCCTGATAAGGAAAAATGTCTCTTCTATTCAAATGCGATTGGTTTCATACGAGTTTTTAACCTGAAATTAAAATTTTTGATCGCCTATCAACAACAGGGAGCAAGTTTTACCTGCTCCCTGTCTCATTTTAAATGATGATTCGAAAGATTTTGAGGCAGATTTATCATCTGAAATTTCTGTGTCCATCCACCCTATTCAACCTAATTCCTTAAACAAAAATAAGGATTTAGTCTCTCTGTTCCAAAAGCCCCGTTGGGTCGCACTCCAAGAGTTTACACAAAGTATCAAGCGTATCGAGCCGTACCAGTTCTCCACGCTTTACCCGCTCAATCTCCGCATAAGGCAATAGCCTCTCCTTTTGCAGTTTTGCCTCAGAATATCCTTTTGCCTCCAGGGCTTTCATCACATCAATTTTGTAGCCTACCAATTTCTTTTCCCCCAATGTTATTCTGTATCATCTGATAAAGCTAGTATGCTCTTATTCTCCCCGTTTCAATCCTAGTACAGAATGAATTTTGAGGTATTTTACTCTCCCCATCTCTACCCCAGCAGAAAACAAATTTCCTTTTC
Source organism: uncultured Clostridia bacterium (assembly GCA_944382885.1). Classification (GTDB taxonomy): domain Bacteria; phylum Bacillota; class Clostridia; order Oscillospirales; family Ruminococcaceae; genus Massiliimalia. The sequence goes on from CALWNT010000055.1 coordinate 11,034, forward strand.
CCGGCTTCCCTTCCCACAGAATATATTCATCCTGTTCCAGACAATCATACAAAATTGTGCTTTCGCCATTGTAATCCATACCCCTCATCCCCTTTCTAACAAATTCCCATATCAGTTTTTTCTCATCCCAATCAACTATTTATAAATTGGGATTCTAGTATTCCAAAGCACCCGAACGATATAAAAGTAGTCGCCATCCTCCTAAGGAGAATGGCGACTGGTTATTTTACTCCCACTCAATGGTAGCACAGGGTTTCGGAGACAGGTCGTAGCAGACACGGTTGACATTCTTCACCTCATTCAAAATGCGGTCTGTAATTTTCATGAGGATCGGCCAGTCAAGCTGCTCCACAGTAGCAGTCATCGCGTCAACTGTATTCACCGCACGCAGGATCACCGGATATTCAAAGCATCTGGCGTGGTCTTTCACTCCCACTGATTTAAAATCAGGTACCACAGTAAAATACTGCCAAACTTTTTTATCCAATCCGGCCTTTGCAAATTCCTCCCGCAAAATTGCGTCTGCCTCTCTTACCGCTTCCAATCGCTCTTTGGTAATCGCGCCCAGACATCTTACGCCAAGGCCCGGACCCGGGAAAGGCTGACGGAAGACCATCTCGTAAGGAAGACCTAATTCCAGTCCACAAGCCCGCACCTCATCTTTAAAAAGATAATAGAGGGGTTCCACCAGTTTAAAGTTCATATCCTCCGGCAATCCACCTACATTGTGATGGGATTTTACCACCTTAGCCGTCTTCGTACCGGATTCCACAATATCGGGGTAAATCGTTCCCTGAGCAAGGAACTCAATCCCCTCCAGCTTCCGTGCCTCCTCTTCAAAAACACGGATAAATTCCGCGCCGATGATTTTGCGTTTCTGTTCCGGATCTGCCACCCCTGCCAGCTTCGACAAAAACCGCTCGCCGGCGTCTACATAGACTAGGTTGGCATCCATCTGATTCTGAAATACATCGATGACGCTTTCCGATTCTCCTTTACGCATCAAGCCGTGGTTTACATGAACACAGACAAGCTGCTTTCCAATGGCCTTAATCAACAAAGCCGCCACTACAGAAGAATCCACTCCGCCAGAAAGAGCGAGCAAAACTTTCTTGTCTCCTACCTGCCGGCGGATCAGTTCTACCTGATCTTCAATGAAATTCTTCATATTCCAGTTTGCTTCCGCACCGCAAGTCTGGAACAGGAAGTTTTTCAGAAAGTCTTTTTTCTCCTCTTCTGCCTGAGGCCAACAGTCTAACTTCTCACTGCCCTGAGCATTTGGCACATTTACCGCCAAAACTGGAATTCCTGCACGGTAGATGTGCTCCGCAACCTGAATTTCTTTTCCGTCCACCACGTTCAGCGGCCCACCATTTAGGATAATCCCCTTTACGTTTTCCAGTTTTTCCAGCTCTTCCTGTGTGATATCGTGGGCCTTAATTTCACTGTAAACGCCCAGCCCCCGAATCATACGGGCCAGAGCCGAGTTGTCATTGCTGCCCAGATCCAAAATCAAAATCATATCCTGTTTCATCCCTTGATACGCCGCTCTAGACGGCTTCCTCCTTTACAATAATTTGGGTATCACCTGTTACGATTACTGTACCATAAATACCGGTTTCTTTTCAAGAGCATCCAGTATAAATTTTTACTTTTCACTGCGTTTGGACAAGAAAAAGAAGCCTTCGATTTTTAACAGATTTTCATCATCTCGGTTTCTCTCCGCAAAAAACACAAATTTGATAGAAAATGAATTGCTCTCCGCCCCTTCCAGTGATATACTGAAATCAGAATTAAAGTGAACGGGAGGTCAATCAATGAAGAATCCAATTACTCAAGTCGCCTACCCCTTTTTAGGGGCAGCCTATTATCCGGAGGACTGGCCGGAAAGCCAAATGGAATACGATATTTCCATGATGAAAAAAGCCGGTATTACCGTGGTGCGAATCGGGGAATTTGCCTGGCATAAAATGGAGCCCAAACCGGGTGAATTTCAGTTTGGCTGGCTTCACGACGTCATCAATCGGCTAAAGGAGGCGGGCATTGCCGTCATTTTAGGTACTCCCACCGCCACTCCTCCCAGATGGCTGTCCAAGCTGTATCCTGACATTCTGGTGGAAGATGCAGACGGACACCGTCTCAGCCACGGCGGAAGAAGGCACTGCTGCTCCAACAATCCCCATTATCGGGAGTACAGCGCCCGTATTGTGGAAGCAATGGCAAAAGAGTTCGGCAGTGATCCCAATATTATCGGCTGGCAGATCGACAATGAAAT
>CALWNT010000056.1 GCA_944382885.1 uncultured Clostridia bacterium
CAAGGGCTTGCTCCCCGTCTAAGTAGTTGAGTCCTTCGTCAAACCAATATCTGCCGTCCCAATCCTGGAACGCGAAATCGGATTCTACTTCAATTCCTCCTAACGCGTCGATGATATCCACGAATCCGGTGAAATTGATCCGGAAATAATAATCGATCTCAATATCGTAAAGCATAGAGAGGGTGTCCATACTTACATCTACGCCGTAGATGCCGGCATGAGTCAGTTTATCTGGTATGCCATTTGAAATAGAAAGGGGAACGAAATAATCCCTTGGGGTAGAAAGCAGCAGTACCTCGTGGGTTTGGGTATTGACGCTGGCAATAATGTTGACATCGCTTCGGCTGCTGGCCGGCAGGGTGTCATTTCTGGTGTCACTGCCGCTGATGTAGATATTGATGACCTCGCCTACTGGCTCACTGGTTTCGATGATGTTTTCAATTGGCTGAGTGTACAATACTTTCAGGCTTTCCGGAAAATCCGCATATTCTTCGGAATCGTCATACAGATCCAGATAGGCTTCGTTTAAGATAATGCCGTCAATTTCATCATCCATCAGGGCGTCCGCCAACTGATTTAAGTCGCTGTATTCCTCTGTGGAAAGGGAAAGACCTCGTTCCTTTTCCACCAGCGCCAGAGCGGTATCGGTATTATCCCGGTCTCTGACCTGCAGAATACCGAACGAATAGTCCTCGGCATCCTCTAGGGATTCTGCTGTATCGTTTTTATCCACAAAGAAAGAGACATTGGTGGTCTGTTTATTCTGAGTTGTATTTTTCAGGGAATCCTGTGTTTTATAAAGATAATATCCTCCCAGAGCATAAACTGCCAGGCAGAGAACGGTCCAGATAACGCCGATAGTCAGACGTACTTTACGCTTGGCTCCTCTGGTGAGCAAAATGGTAATAATCAATGCAAGAATACAGATTGCATATAACGCCACCATCAAGTGAGTTGGTACCATTTGAGTTAAATGAACTATATACAGAAAGGCGGCACCGCCTAACAACATCAGCAAACTTAAAATAATGGAAAAGGTATTCACCTTTTTGGCCGTTTTTATCGCTTTCCTTTTTGACATGGGGATTCCTCCTGATTGAACAATAATTTATCATACACAGCCTAAAAACAATGTTAATAACGTAAACACTATATCGTGTTTTGGGGCTTTTGTCAAATTTTATCGACGATTAGGGCAGTTTTCAAAGGACAAAAGCGGGAATTTCTTCTAAATAAAATGAAATTTAGGAGAAAACATGCTATAGTGAAGATAAGAATCAAAATGGGAAAGAGGAGATGCGTGAATGGAAAAAAGAATACAGGCAAAAGCGAAAAAAACCATACCGATTCCGAAAATCGCTTTTGCAGACAGACCGGATACGGTTTTCAGTTGGTTGGGAAACGCGGGGCTTTTCCTCAACAGCAGAGGAACCTGTATTATGGTGGATCCATTGCTGAATGATTACCCCCTGCCGATGTTAATTGAATTTCCAGTATCCCCGGAGGAGATTCCTCATCTGGATGGAATTCTCATCACACACAGCGATGACGATCACTATTACCTGCCGACCTTGAGGAAACTATGCGGAGTTTGTCCGGAATATCACAGTACAGAATATGTGGCTCAGTTGATGAATCAGGAGGGCTTTCCTGCCCACGGTCATCAGATTGGTTCCAGGTTTCATATCGGAGAGATTCAAATCACCTTGACTCCTGCGGATCACTGTTGGCAGAATGACGGTGCTTTCGGTTCCTTTGAACGGGTCTTTCAGCCGGAGGACTGCTGCGGTTTTCAAATCGACACGTTAGACGGAAGCATCTGGGTAGTGGGGGACTCCAGATTGATGGACGCGCATCTTCACCGAAAAGCGCCGGACGTAATTCTCTTTGATTTTTCAGACGATCCGTGGCATATTGGATCTGAAAACGCCGTTGTGCTGGCCAACGCTTATCCAGAGGCTTTGCTGTTACTCTCCCACTGGGGAAGCGTGGATGCGCCGGACCGGCTGCCCTTTAATGCCGATCCTGCTGTATTGGAAGGAAAAATCAAACATCCCGGCCGGATTTTGAACTGTGCTCCCGGACAGATGATACGGTTTCCAGGGAAATAAGGTACTGTCGCCTTGAAGCGGAACGCAGATGGTGGATGGCGTTTTTCTTCATCGTTGTTATAGTCCTTTTTATCAGTGCGTAGTTTCATTGGAAGATCAGATAAAAACTGACGGGGAAAGGCCGCCGGCCTGCTCGTTCCATTGATGGGAAAATGCTTGCAAAGGATTTTGAAGCAGAAAACCAGCGGGGAAACAATTCTGTTTCCCCGCTGGTTTTGTCAACGGAAAATATTATTGCTGCGGGATCAGAACGAGCAGCAGCTATACCGCGTCCAGATAACGCTGATTGGCCTTTTCCCAGTTGATGACTGAGAACCAGTCGCTGATGTAATCTCTCCGCAGGTTAAAGTGTTTTAAATAATAGGCGTGTTCCCAAACGTCCAAGTTGAGGATAGAAGTCTGTAAAGGGAGACACGGCGTGACTTGATTTGCTGTCTGTACGATGCGAAGACATCCTCTTTCCAAGACAAGCCACGCATAGCCGGAGCCAAATACAGACAATGCCTCCTTGCGAAATGCTTCCTGAAAGGCCTCAAAACTTCCAAAATCCTTACAAATCCGCTGATACAAGACGGTTTTAGGCAAAGTTTTTGAGCAGGGAGCCATTCCCTCAAAGAAAAACTGATGGTTAAATACCCCGCCTGCATTGTTTAAAATCGATGTGCGGACAGATTTTGGCAATTTTCCGCAATTTTGAAGCAGGGCAGCGAGAGAACAGTTTTGCAGACAAGAATAGTCCAGTAAAAGCCCATTTAATTTGTCGATATAACCTTGCAGATGTCTGTCGTGATGTAAACACATCGTTTTTTCATCAATATAGGGTTCCAGCGCTCCGTATCCATAAGGAAGAGGAGGATTGACCAAGGGATAGCATTGAGTCATCTCAAATCTCCTTTTCATGAATTGGTAATACCCTATCTTATGAAAAAGGAAATGCGGCGGTGACGTCTCTTGAGGAGGTTACCCAAAAATCGGACAGAGTGTTCAGTCGCAATTCAGTTTAGACAGAACCGCCTGATGCACCGTGACACTTCCGCTTACGGCATAAACGCCGATATCATGGCCGGAAATTTCACACATTCTGGAGGAAAGGGCGGTTTCATCATTCGAATAAAGAACTGCGATGTCGTCTGCAATCAGCAGGGAAAGGCGCATCTCCTGTTCCGGAACAAGAGAAACGGGACGAGAGAGGTTCTGGCAGTTGATTTGTTTGGAAACAGCATCAAAACGCAGGGCATTTTCAGCGGGGACCAATTCATATTTGTAACCGTTTTTCTTTTCAAAGTCCTGCCCGAGGGTGATTCCGAGGCTTTTTGTCCCGGAGGAAAAGGAAAGGGTGAGCTCTAACAGACAGGGGCCGTCTGAGGAAAATAAAAGCTGGTCTTTCCGTCCGTGGGTGCCGGAAACAGTAAGGGGAGCAGGAAGCTTTGACTGACCTGCAAACTGCTGTCGGATCGGTTCCGGCAGTTTACAGCCCAGAGTACCGTCCGGTTTCTGCACTAATTGATGCACCGCAAGATTTCCGCCCCATTGCCATGCTCCCATGTCGTCATGATCG
>CALWNT010000057.1 GCA_944382885.1 uncultured Clostridia bacterium
GCTCCATTTTGTCCTCTTCCTTCGGCAGATATTTTTTTCGAATCCTCGTGATTTCTTCCTGTTGTCTGGCTGAATAGGTATACTTAATGTAATCCCTTAATGACGGGAATCAGGCAAAGAAGCGCCACGATTCCGACGATACCGACCACAATGCCAGGCACCATCATTCCCCATACCATTGTCATGCACATGCCGACGCCGAAAACGATTGCGCCGCAAACTCCCAGCAGAGTGGTACCGATTGCCTTTCCGTTAAACACAATCGCCGGTTTTCCATCCATCTTCCGACGAACCAAAACCATCGCCAGCAGAACCGCCGCGCCTATCACGCCGATCACAATTCCCTGTGTCATCGCTCCCCATTCCGGCAGCAGCGCCATACACATGCCCAAGGCGAACAGGATGCCTCCAACTGTACTCATAATCAAGGTGATAAAATCTTTTTTCTTCATTTCAAACAACCTCCGTTATTTTTTGTGATCTCTCACTTGATGACTCTATTTTAAATGCCTCTTGTTTGAGATTTGATTCTAAAATGTTTTTATAATATTAAAAATTGCCAAGGCCGTCAAAATAGTTTTTCAATCACCCATTGATTTTGTTGATTCTTCATCGTCCTAGTAATTTAAAATCAATTTCAATGTATTTAAACTTTCGCATACTAGGTTAAAACAGGAATTATATTGCATAAAAAATATTTTAATCATACAAATTTCGACATTTAATTTTACTAAAATTCGACAATTTATTTTTCACAAAAAGTTTAAAATTTTGAACTTCTCCACATTTTAAAAGGAAAATTATACTATGTTCTAAAATTGTTAATAAACCGTTTAAATACTTAATTCAATCTATCTATTCACAAGAGTCGCTTCGTTTTCTATAATATGTTTCGTACAGCAGTTCTGCGTTGGGTATCTTTGATGAAGGAGAGTATTCATGTATCAGATTACCAAAAGAAATCAGTTATGGGGAATCATCAATACAGAAAGGAGGTTATGTTATTTGTTTTCCGAAAACAGGGATTTGGCAGAAACGATTTTACATGATATTATTGCTTATCAAGCAGCTCCTAACCATATTCAGGACATCATTGAAGACGTTTTAGTGGACTATTATGACATCAAGACTTATTCTGTTTGAGTCATTTTTCTCTCAAACTGGGCGTCGTTTTTTTACCCGATATCCTTTGTTTATCTGTTGGGAGATACCGGCAGAATGAAATCCAATTACACAGCTGTTCAGATATCTGTTTTCCTGCCGCCAGTTTTTGTTTATTTATGCCGCAATTGATCTATCATTTTTTGGACTTATCATGTACAACACAATTCAGACAAGGATGGGAATTAACTTGTTTTTATTTTGAGGAATGAAACGGTACTCGGCACAGAAGAGGGGATTCTACCGATTAGACATCTATCCGACAGATCGTTAGTTTTTTACAAGAGAGACAAAAATTGTCTCTCTTATTTCTTTTTTCTGTTGTGCATGATATAATAACCTCTATGGCACCCGAAATCAAAGATTTCGACCATCACGAGAACATTGTTCCTTATGACAAGAAAACCTTGCGGTTTTCCTCCAGCTATCGCCGGAATGGGCTGACGCCCATGCTGTCATGATATAATTTTGCTAACTGATTCTATCAGATAATTTTTCAGAAGGGTGGATACAAACCATGATACTCAACAATCTTCCTTTTTCTTCAGTTAAAATGACCCGGCAAATTTCCGCCGAGAATCCTACTGGAGAGCCTGGAGGCAGCTGCCGCTGGGACAAAAAACATCCTGAGCAAACCATCGATCAGGGACAAGGGCGCAAGGTGCATCCCTTTTTACAGCTGGCAGCCGGAGAAACAAAAACCTTAGCTGATATTCAGGGGTCGGGATGTATCAACGAATTTTTTATCACCACAGACCATGTTTTCCTTTCAGAGCTGATCCTACGCATCTACTGGGAAGAAGAGGACTCCCCTTCCGTAGAAGCTCCCCTGGGGATGTTTTTTGCAAACGGCTTTGATGAGGACAAGCATCCTGTCAATTCCCTGCCGGTAGTCGCTATTCCAAGAAATGCCTACAGCTGCTACTGGCAGATGCCCTTTCATCGCCGGGCGCTGATCACCCTTACCAATGAAGGCGGACAGGACATCGGCTGCATCGCTTACCGGGTGCTGTATCAGCTGTATGAGATTCCCGAAAACTCCCTCTATTTTCACGCCCAGTACCGCAGAGGAAAAACCACGCTGGAACATCCGGTTTATACCATCGTGGACGGAATCAAGGGAGAAGGGTGTTATGTAGGGACTTATCTCGCCTGGAACGCTCTCAACAGCAGCTGGTGGGGAGAAGGAGAAGTGAAGTTCTATCTCGACGGTGATATGGAATATCCCACAATGGCTGACAACGGTACTGAAGATTATTTTGGCGGCTCCTTCGGATTTTCTCCTTTTAATACCGACCTTGCCGGAAACGCGGAACAGACCTTCTCCACTCCCTTTTTAGGGATGCCCCTGGCAAAGCTCAACAATTCATCCGGCGGAAGAAGATACAGCCTTTATCGATGGCATCTCTACGACAGCATTGGTTTCTTCCGGGAATTAAAAGTGACGGTAGACACCTTAGGCTGGTGGAGAAAACCTGGCCTTCGTCCTCTGGAGGAGGAAATTTCCTCTGTGGCCTACTGGTATCAGAAAGAACCTCACACCTCTTATCCCGCCCTGCCCCCTGTCGAAGCACGATGGGACAGATAGCCTTTTCAAAGAACCCCATGCGACGTGATTAAAAAGGAGTTTTGATTATGCCTATTGTTGATATGCCCATTGAAGAGCTCAAACAGTATCAGGGAAGCAATCCCTGTCCCAATGATTTCGATGAATATTGGAAAAGAGCCTTAGAAGAAATGAACGCCGTGGAGCCTGAAATTCAGCTGATACCGGCAGAGTTTCAGGTAGACTGTGCCGACTGCTATGACCTCTATTTTACCGGGGTGCGGGGCGCCAGAATCCATGCGAAATTTCTTCTGCCGAAAAACATCACCAAACCGGTTCCCGCAGTCTTGCAGTTTCACGGTTATGGCGGGGATTCTGCCAACTGGTCGGAGAAACTGAACTTCATTGCTGCAGGTTTTGCAGTAGCGGCTTTAGATTGCCGGGGACAGTCCGGGCTTTCAGAGGATACGGGAGGGGTGATCGGAAACACCCAGCACGGGCAATTTATCCGGGGGTTGCTGGGAAATCCGGACGATCTGTTGATGCGGCATATCTTTTTAGATACCGCCCAGCTGGCGAAAATCGTCATGAGCCTGCCTCAAATCGACGAAAACCGAATTGGCGCAATGGGCGGCTCTCAAGGAGGGGGGCTGACATTAGCCTGTGCATCGCTGGTTCCCCAGATCAAATTAGCCGCGCCGGAATATCCCTTCCTCTCGGACTATAAACGGGTTTGGGAAATGGATTTAAGCGTTGCCGCCTATGAAGAGCTGCGCAATTTTTTCCGGATGTATGACCCAAGGCATGAAAAAGAAGAGGAAATCTTTTTAAAGCTGGGATACATCGATATTCAGAATATGACCAAATGGATCAAGGCCAAAGTGCTGATGGCCACCGGGCTGATGGATACCGTTTGTCCTCCCTCTACCCAATTCGCCGCCTATAATAAAATCCAATCGGAAAAATCTGTTCTGTTTTATCCCGACTACGGTCACGAATGGTTAAGGGGACACGGAGATATTGCGTTCCGGTTTTTCATGGAACTGAAAAAATAACCTGGATTTCTGATTTATAACATTTTCTGAAACCGCTTCTGATGCTGTTTTAATCGGAGGCGGTTCCTTCATTTTATTTTCTGTTTTCTTCTTTCAAAAAAACAGGGACGGGAATCATTCCCGCCCCTGCCTGATACTACCCAGATTACTGATCAAAAGTAGTTAGCAGCCACAACCGCAGCCATTGTTGCAGCCACAGTCATTGTTGCATCCGCAGCCACTGTTGAAGAAACCGCTATTGCCGTTGCCGCAGCAGCAAACTAACAGTAAAATGATGATAAGTATCCAAGAACAATTATTTCCGCACATAAAATCCTCTTTCTCCAATAGTATATGAATTCATTTTCCAAGGCCGCTTCTTTCGCCTACTATGGGAAACGAAGAAGGGGAAAACAGCGGTTTCAGGCTTCCTTAGGGATAAGTTCCTGTCTCTTTTGTTTTCTGAACCTTGTTATGGTCTATACTATGTGTCTTCAGAGAAATGTGTTACATCTGAATTTTTCAACAGTGGAAACAAAAGCAGTTCTTATGAATATCTACGGTGGCTGATCCGAATATCAAAGAAAAAATTTTTCTGTATTTTTTCTTGAAATAAAATATTTTTCATGATATGATAAAGGAAGAATAGTAACTGTATTTCGCTGCCCAAATATTCTGGCTTTGGAAAGGAAGCGCCTATGGAAACAATAGATATTCTTTTGACAATCAAAAACAGTTACAATATCTTAACCAAAAATGAAAAAAGTATCGCGGATACCATTTTAAAGGATCCTCAAAAGGTACTCCGTTATTCGATTACAGAACTGGCGGATTGCTGCAAGGTCAGTATCGCCACTGTCTTCCGATTTTGTAAGGACTTAAATCTTAAAGGATACCAGGATTTCAAACTGGCTCTGGCTAAAAGTATTTCCGCTCAGGAAAGCGATGAAACCAGTTCTCTGGAATCCACGGGAAATGTCAGTGTAAAACAGGATCTGCTCCACGACATTTTATGTATTAGCAGAAATGCCACAACAGATACCTATCGGCAGATCGATTTCTTCGCTCTTCAAGAGGCGGTTTTCTGGATGAAAGGAGCCGAAAAAATTGTCTTTGCGGGCGTGGGGGCGTCTCTCATTACCTGTCTGGAAGCGAAAAATAAGTTTATGCGGATTACAGGAAAAAGCGATACCAGTTTGGATGCCCACTTTCTTTCCATGATGGCCTCTCTGCTGACGCCAAAGGATGTATTGATTGCATTTTCCGATTCCGGCGCTTCAAAGGACACGGTAGATATCGCCAAAATCGCTAAATCAAGAGGGGCGAAAGTGATTGCGGTCACTCGCTTTCAAAAATCTCCGCTGGCCGAATACAGTGATCTGATTTTCCTCTGCGGTTCCAATGAGGGTCCTTTACAAGGTGGGTCAATGGCAGCAAAATTTTCCCAGCTCTTTATCCTGGAAGCGCTTTATCAAGAGTATTTCCGTCAAACCTATGATTCTTCTAAAGCGAATAAGACCGCTACCGCAGATGCTGTATCGGATAAATTATACTAAGTTTTATATCCTGTTTCAGAAAAAATAAGAAAGGGGTTTTTCTGATGAAGCTAATTAAAGCGTCTGATTACAAAGATATGAGCAGAAAGGCCGCCAACATTATTTCCGCGCAGGTGATTCTGCACCCTTCCTGTGTATTGGGATTGGCTACCGGCTCTACGCCCATCGGAACCTATGAACAGTTGGTAGAATGGTATCGAAAAGGGGATCTGGACTTCTCCCTCATCCATTCGGTAAATTTGGATGAATACTGTGGCCTTTCCCCTGAAAACCCTCAAAGTTATCGTTATTTTATGAATTGTCATCTGTTTCACTTGGTAAATATCAACGAAAAGAACACCTATGTTCCAAATGGAATGGCGTCTGATCTTCAAGAAGAATGCCGTCGGTATGACCAGTTGATTTCCGAGCTAGGAGGAATTGACCTGCAACTTTTAGGATTGGGACATAATGGACATATTGGGTTCAACGAACCCAATAAGGCATTCGAAAAGACAACTCACATCGTCGATTTAGGCCAGAGCACTATCGAAGCCAATTCTCGTTTTTTCCCTACTATAGAAGACGTCCCCCGTCAAGCTATTACCATGGGAATCAAATCTATCATGCAGGCGAAAAAAATTCTGCTGATTGTAAACGGAGAAAGCAAAAAAGAAATCCTGCGCCGTTCTCTCTACGGTCCGGTTACTCCGGAGGTTCCGGCTTCTATTTTACAGCTTCACCCAGATTTAACAGTAATTGCGGGAGAAATGGGAGAACTGGAAATTCCTCAATAAATGCTGTTTTCATTTTTATCTTAACAAGAGAAGGAAGAATGAATTCTTCCTTCTCTTGTTGCGTTGATTCCTCTTTATTCTTTTTCCAGATACTGATTTGGGGGCCGCTTCTCTTCACTTTATTCCGATTTTCTCTATGCCGCTGAGGAAAATTGCCGGTACTAAGGTCAATGATTTGAAATTCAAGGAATTAGCTCCGCCTTTCCCCCTTTTCCAAAATCGATAATCTGGTCTCGTGGTCGTTTACCCTGCCTTCCACCCCGTCGATCCGGTCATGGAGTCTCTGATGCGCCTGCCTGCTGTTCTTCTGCATAGCTTCGTCATCCTCCTCCAGCTTATCCAGCCGTTTCATCGAGGTTTCAATCAGGGTATTCAGCTTGGTGATCGCACTGTTTAACTTGATGATCGGCGCTCCCACCGCCAACAGGAAGGAGACCAATGCCACCACCGTCAAAAAAACATCCCATTCCCTCAAGCCTGTTCCTCCTTCTGTTCTTTCCAATACCGCTCGTCTGTTCCAGGTTCCACGGTATTCCCGTCAATCTGGGAAATATACCGCTTCCCCCCATAGGTCACCTTGTCCCCAGTGTTATAAGCGTCATGGGCGCCGGTAGGCTCCCGCCATTCCGGCCATTCCACCGCTGGGTCGGAGATCAGGACATAAAGGCTCGGGGCTTCTCCCGGTTTCCACTGTTCCTCTGAGGTGTGGTCCTGCAGCACCTTGTAGAACTCGTCCCCATAGGTAAAGCGATCCCCCTCTTGATATGCTATGCCCGTTTCCCATTTTGGGAACAAAGCGGTGACCGTCAAAGCGTCGGTATCTCTTAAACTTTTCGCCTGCATTCTAGCTAGGGCAACCACTGCTTTTTCCACTGGATTCTCTGCCGGTTCCAGCGGTTCTTCCGGCTCCGGAGGGATCACCGTGGGAGCCTCTCCCCACACTGAAAGAATCTCAGAAAGGAAGGGCTCCTCCACTTCCTCCTGAAGCTCGATTCTTCC
>CALWNT010000058.1 GCA_944382885.1 uncultured Clostridia bacterium
CAGGAGGCGCGCGGTAGCGGTACGGAGGGGAAATACATCCGCGGAAGGGCCAGATAAAGCGGTAATCAATGCTTCCAGAACCAGTGGACCGAGCCAAGCGGGAGCTGCTGCCCCGATATGGGCTTACATTGCTTACCGGCTCGGCAGTGCCTTTTACCACCTCTTCGGTAACCGGCTCTTTGATTACCTTGGTGGTAATAATTTCCCGGCTGACCTCTACATTATTTACATAGGTGACGTTAGCGGTAATGCTGTTTTCTCCGTTTTCTCCTTCTTTTACTACGGTAGTAGTACCTTTCGCATATTTAGCGGATTCTGTTGTATTGGTGCTGTAAGCAACAGATTCAGTGTAAGTAATCGTTCGCTTTACCTGCACTGGCAGGAAAGGCTCGGAGTTAGTTAAAAGCACCTGGTCGCCCGGACGGAATTTAGACGGATTCTCAATATCCGGATTCAGGGCCTTTAAATCAGCGTATGCAATATCATTAGCGGAAGCTACTCCAGTGGGAGTATCCCCTTCTTTAATAGTATAGTAAACTTCTGACTGTTTTTCCCCAGAGAGCAGGTCTACCGCGGCCTCCTCTGTGATGATATTATCTTTCACATAAAGTCCGGAAATCACTTCGATATTATTGACGAAAGAGACCTCTTCTCCCTCTGCTCCGGTTTTATATTCGTTTAAAATATTGTCCAGCGTTGTTTTTATAGTACCGGCATTCTCTACAGCTCCGTAGAACTTATCATCAATATAAATGCCTTCCGCCTGGACCATTTCATCATCAGAGAGGCTGATAATGGCATCGGCCAGTTGATATTCTGTCAAAACATCGTCCTTATCCATAATTTCAACGGAAAAGGTCGGCTCAATATTCAATCGTTCGGAATCATCCAGATAAACCATTCGTCCCTGCACGATTTCAGTAGCGCTGTTTACCACAGACTCATCCTTGACATATCCGAGGTTTTCTCCATTGTAGGAAACAGAGACCGCAAAAGTCAGGGATCCGGCAAAATTCACAACATATAAGAATAGCCCAATCCCCAATACCGGAAGGGTATAGTTGAGGATGGTAGCGCCAATTTTGCGGTTGCTGCGGAAGCCTGTCCAAATCGTTTTGAAAAAGCAGGAAATCTTTTCCTGAAAACTGCTTTCCTTAACCGATTCCATCGACTGGCGCAATACGTCAACAGCATGTCCCATTCTGACAAAGGGACGGATGACGACCGCTTTTAGATTCAGCGCAAATACTTTCAGCTTGCGATACCATTTTTTGAAGTAAAAACGTACCCGCTGTTCCGGGCGCTTTCCAAAACGATGATAATTGTGCCGAAAGAAACTGGCGAGTTTTTTGCTGTTATGAACGGTATGTTCTCCCAGTTTTGTAAAAAAGACAGCGGCGCTTTGTGCGCTGGCCTTTATTTTTCCTGAAATTTCTGCTCCTTTATTACGGGATTCATTTGCTTCTTTCCCGTTTTTATTCTGAGCCATAATAAACCTCCTAAGGTGATCCATTTAAAAAATGGCGAAAATATATTACAAATTAGTAACAAGCATGTTTTTATTATAACGCGCTTGAAATAATTTGCAACCATTTTGTAACCATTTCAATCGAGATTTGTTATTTCTGTATAAAATTTTAAGCTTATAAATATATAAAACGCACAATCAATCTGGATATTTCAGGCGATCTGGCGTATAATTTTGTATGACGCGGAAAAATTCGGCGGTATCTTTTTTGGCGGCTTCCAAATCATGATCCAGATAATTTCCGCATTCTTCTTTTCTGCTTCCTGGAATTTCTCCTTCAAAATTCTGAATAAAGGCAAAGGTTTCCTGCACCAGCCGAATTACCGTTTCATGGGACAGATCTTTGGTCAGCAGATAACATCCGGTTCGGCATCCCATGGGGCCGGCATATATGATATGGCCCTTCTCCGGAGTATTGCGCAAATAGGTCGCCATCAGGTGTTCGACTGTATGAATCGACCCAGTAGAGAGATAATAGCCCTGGTTCGGTTTCACCATTCTTAAATCATAAGTGACGATATCTTCATCAATTCGTGATACATAGAGACCAACTTCCAATGTATCGTGATTGATGGTAAAGCTAGCGATTTTTTCCATGCTGGGTACTCCTTACAGATTCTTTCCTTTAATATTTTTCAATTTTTGACGATATAAAATTATTATATGATGACGGTAAGGGCGCAAGCCCGCTCTGGCGGCAGCCGGAGGAAAACCGCAAGGTTTTCTTGTCATAAGATACAATGTTCTCGTGATGGTTGAAATCTTCGATTTCGGATACCATAAAAATTATTATATCACAATAGCCTTTATTTGTAAAATACGGGCATATGGTTCAACGGTGCTTCCACACAAAATTCTAAAAAATGATTGACAAACAGCAATTATCGTGGTATTATATTTAAGCATTCAAAAATGTGGATGCGCCAGTAGCTCAGTTGGATAGAGTGTTTGGCTACGAACCAAAAGGTCGGGGGTTCGAATCCCTTCTGGCGTACCAAGCGTCGCAAGCTATATATTGCTTGCGACGCTTTTGTTTATTGATTACTTTTGTATTTGCAGCTGTAAAAAGAGCTATATGAGGACATCTGGCTTTAAGCGGCTTTATGGGATTTGCAAGGTGTTCCTAGGATTCCTATTTTTATTGCTTCTCTCCATCCTTTCCTTTTTATTCGAATACTTCTAGAAAGCTAATCTCTAAAGTGCTGTGTTTGGCAGAATTATGGCAGATCATGCAATCCTCCGCGACTTTAGACCAAATTGAAAATTTTTGACTGAAATTCTGGGTTGTCCTGCGTCTTTCCCGGCTGTAAATAAACTTTTATTACGGAAAATTTGCACAGATAGATAAAAATGAAAAAGTGTTTTTTTATTGAGGGAGGGGGAAGTTTGTGTATCATAAAATTTCCAAAAAAATATTTAAAAAAATCACGGTGATTCAAAGCGTTTATCTAATTCTTTCCATGCTGTTCTCTATCGCTCTGGCGGATTCTCTTGCCAACGTGTGGACCTGTTTTAGCCAGGGAAATTCGTCAGAGGCAATCGAGTATTTGGCGCTGTTTCTAGGAATATCGGTATTGCAGATGATTCTTACCTATCTCTTATCTGTATATTCGGATAATCAGAGAACCAAAAATACACAGCGATTACTTGAAACAGCTTATCATAATTTTTTGAATTTAGACAACAATAACAGGCTTCAAACCGGGGATTATCTTACCCTGTTTCAAAAGGATGTCGATCAGATCGCGGGATATTACAGCAGCAATCTGCCGCTTATCATTCAGTCTATTGTCGGGCTGATTTGTTACAGTATATATTTTATCTGCTTTATGAAAAATTGGGTCGTATTATGTGTGATCTTGTTAATCGGCCTGTTGCAGTTTTTACCTCCCTACATTATGCGCAAATATTTGGTGAAAAATTATATTGCCGCGGGAGAGTCGGAAGCCGAATTAACACAATGGGTTGTTTCGGGGGTATCCGGCTACTTCACGATAAAGATGTATAACCTCCATAAATGGTTTATGAAAAAATACGAGGACAAACAAAATCGCTTTCGGGCAGTTGGGATGGCCGCTTCTGCAACCTCAGCGATTCAAACATCGATGGAATATATGTTGAATTATATTCAGCAAATTGGGTTGGCCATTCTGTTGGGTGTATTTTTAATATATGAATTCATTTCTTTTGAGGTTGCAGTACAGTCTCTCTCTTTGTCGTCTAATTTTTACTCCTATGTAAAAACAATATTTTCTATCTATACTCATCGGTCGCTTTACAAACAGGCGGTAAAGCGGCTTAATGACGGGATTCCCTTTCCTTCTGATGATGATTCTGATTTAACAACTGGCGAGACCGTCAATAGCCCAGTCAGAATTCGTTCCTTAACCTACCATACACAGAATAAGCCGATTTTCGATCATCTCAATTTGGAAATAAAGGATTGCTGTATTACTGTCTTTCAGGGACCGAATGGGATCGGAAAAAGTACCTTGTTCCAGTTATTATTAGGGGAACTTCGCCCGCAAGAAGGCAGTATTTATTATGGGGATCATATCGTGACGCGCTATAATAGTTACCGCTATTTTTCCTATTGTCCCCAGACGCCAATTATGATGAATCTCTCCGCCAATATGCTGATCGATATGTTTGCGCAGCGAAACGAGGAAGTAATAGCCATATTAAAAGACTTTCATGTAACAGAGTCTATTTTAGACCGCCCGTTAAACACTTTGTCTGGTGGGGAACGCAAGAAGATAATGCTTGCGCTTTGCCTTTCTTCCCCGGCTCCTGTCCTCCTTTTGGATGAACCGGAAACTTCTCTTGACCAGGACGCGGTCGGAAAATTGGGGGAATACTTAGAAAAACTGTGTGAGCGAAAAACGATTCTTGTCATTTCGCATGAAAAAGAGCTGGCCCAGTTGGCGAAAGAAGTTATCTCTATCACTGAAGATGGATGCGTTCGAGAAAAGGAGAGATAAAATGAAACAGGAGCAATTAAAAAAAGTTTGGAAATTGATGTGGCCGGTAGCGTGTTTGTTATATATCAGTTATTTTCTGTTTTCTGCTTTTTCTATTTATACGGCAGGAGTAATTGGACAGTTTACAGACCGGATTTTAGCAAATGATTTAAAAGGGGCCAAATTGTTTTTATTCCAGCTATTGATCGCCTTTGTGATCAGTGTGGTTATTATGCCTTTGCTGGATTTGGCGGCCAATCTCTTTGCATTTCGAAAAGGGCTGACTCATGATAAAATGACGTTAAGTGATTTTATGAAAAAAGATTTTGATGCTATGAGGAAATTTTCAACCGGAACAGCATCACAACGGCTGGCATCCGATCCGATTACTTTTCGTACCAGTACGGTTATGGTTCCGACGCGATGTATCGCCTATATGACGACAGTAATCATTACAGCAGTATTGATGCTGATGATAAATTTTTATCAGTCGTTATTTTTATTTTTGCTTTTACTCTTATCACTAGCAGGAACCTTTCTATTCTCTAAACGAATTGCTCAATACGCCGAAAAGAAAAAACAATATGACGAAGATATCCGTTCTGATCAACTGGATTTGATTCAGTATCGATCCTTTTTCCACAGCAACCATATTGGAAAGAAAGAGATTGCCTATTTGTCCGGTAAGTTTCAAACTGCCTTTTCCAATATTTTTCAAAGAGAAATCATCCTTACCCACAGCATCAAATTGATGAGAGAATTTTTTATGATGGCTGGACTGATTGGAATTTTTGTTTGGAATATTGTGTATTCGGGCGGACTTTCTGTTGGACAAATGATTACGATGTACTCTTATTTTGTTACGTTAAGAACCTTAATCAATCAAATAGGAGGCTTCTTAAAGGAATTTGCGCAGATTCCGAAATCGGTAGACCGCATCAATGAATTGACATCCGAAAAAGAGATAGATATTGAACGGCCCTTGCCGACGACATGGAGGAATCTTGCAGTCAAACAAGGCTCGTTTGGTTATGGCGGTACGGAGATGGTATTAAAGAATCTGGATGTTACGATTAAAAGAGGAGAATTGACACATCTCAAAGGACAAAATGGGGCAGGCAAAAGTACGCTTATCAGTATTCTGTGTTTGTTGAATCGCCTGCAATCTGGGGATATTGATCTCGATGAGGTGCCGTTAGGAGAATATAGTCACATTGACTGGCGCAGTAAAATTGGTGTTATGAATCAATTTCCGGATTTATTTCCCGGAACGATTTATGAGAATATCCGTATTGCTGATTTGACAGCAAGTGAGGAACAGATCGCAGTTGTATTGCGTCAGGCGGGTATCTGGGAAATAAAAGACAGACAATTAACCGGCAACAAAGATGAAGTATCCGGAGGAGAGCAGAAAAAAATAGCGCTGGCCAGATTGTTATTGAAAAACGCGGAAATAATCATTTTAGATGAACCCTTTACCTTTTTAGATGAAAAAGGACGGAGTATTGTCCATCAGCTTCTTTCCGATCAGGAAAAAACCAGAATACTGGTTTCTCATCCTGCCTATGACTACGGTCATATTGATCATATCGTTGCTATTTAGTATTCCACATATCCGATCTGCTTGGATCACAGGTTGAAACGACAGGTCATATTGAAAAGCGAAAGAATAAATTGATAAGCACCGTGGTTTATGATTCTTGTAAATACCAGTACGAGCCGAATATGATGCGGCGAAGAGTTAGATAAGTAAAAAAGTCCTTCACCATAGACGTGAAGGACTTTTTTGATGGACTATAGAACAAATACTTTTACTTATGAGGTCCTGCTTTTACTTGTAAAATCCTGCAGACAGATAACACATCTACAGTACAACGGGACTTTTCTGGAAGTTCCTTTTTCTGCTTTTGTGCTGATGACAACAACACCTTTGCTTTGAAAATTTGGAAATCCTTATATTGATGGTCAATAACGAATCAATATACGTTTTGGCCAGTCTCGCTTTTCCAAAAAATTACTAGCAAAAACAGAATTCATAGTTCTAATCCAATCCAAGTAATATGAAGGGGAATTGATCTTAAAAAGCGCTACCAATTTATAATTCTTTTGCAAGCACCTTTAAATAAGCGCGAAACTCTTTTCCTATTTCAGGATGTTTAAGTCCTGTCTCTATCGTCGCCTGTAAAATTCCCAGCTTATTGCCCATGTCATATCGGGTTCCGATAAAGTCTACGCCGATCATCCCTTTTTTCTGAGCCAGAATTTTCATTGCATCTGTCAGCTGATACTCACCTCCGGCTCCTTTCGGCAAAACTTCTAAGATTTGAAAAATTTCAGGGGGAAGGACACAACGTCCCAAAACAGAATAATTAGAAAAAGCCAATTCCTGTGTAGCGGGTTTTTCTACCATGTCGGATACCCGATACACATTATTTTCTAACCAGTCTACTTTTAAGGAAGAGTACCGCGTTACCTGTTCGAAAGGGACTTCCTTCATGCATACACAGCCTAACTCATACTTTTCATACTGTTCCAGAAGCTGCTGACACACAGGATAGTCTCCCATAATAACATCATCGCCATATAACACGGCGAAAGGTTCCTCTCCTACAAAAGAGCGGGCACACATGACAGCGTGCCCTAATCCCTTTGCTTCCGGTTGACGGACATAGGTGATATTGGCAAGATTCGAAATTTCCACAACTTGCTCATATGATTTCATTTTCTTGCCCGCCAGCAGCCGAGTCTCTAACTCCGGTGCTCGGTCAAAATGATCCTCCACAAGCCCTTTTCCGCGGCTTAAAATGATACAGATATCTTCAATACCGCTTTTGACTGCTTCTTCTACAATGTATTGAATCGCGGGCTTATCCACAATAGGAAGCATTTCTTTTGGCATTGCCTTTGTGGCGGGCAATACGCGGGTGCCTAATCCCGCTGCAGGGATTACTGCTTTTCTGACTTTCATTTTAGGGAGCCCCTTTCTTTTGAGTTCTTAGAAACTTTATCTGCTATGTGTATTTACTGGGCTTTTAACATATTGATATAGGAATCTAGTAGCTTCCGCATTCCAGAATTCAGTGATGGATTTATCTGTGGCGATTGTTTTTATGTACCTTTTTTCTGTTCAAGAAGCTTTGCAAGCAAAAACAACCGACAATAGTCTGAAACAGTTTAGATAACTATTTTTGTGTTTTGACCAGCCATTCGATAAATTCACGAACCGCACCATCGCCACCATTTTTAGAAGAAATAAACTCGCACACAGCTTTTATTTCATCAGCGGCATCTTTCGGGCAGCCGCGAAATCCACAAATTTCCATACAGCAAAGATCGGGAATATCATCTCCTATGTAAGCCACTTCTCGCAGAGTACCATCCTGATCGGCAAATACCCCATATTTTTGAGCAATTTCCAACATTTTTGATTTTTTATCTTTACAGCCTTGATGAATTTCTGCTAAATCAAGCTCTTTGGCCCGGTTTTCTACAATAGCGGATTTTCTCGCCGTTAAAATTACCGGGACAACTCCGTTTTTCTTGAGGATTCCGTTAATGCCATGCCCATCCTTTACAGAAAAACTTTTGAATAATTCCCCATTTTGTCCGATGTGAATTTTGCCGTCCGTTAATGTCCCGTCAACATCCATAACAAATAATTTGACTGATTTCATATTCTCATCGCCTTTATTTTTCTATTTTTTTGCCATCCAGAGACCCCGACCATGTGATTCCCTGCCGAATCACCCTGTCTTTGGGATAGCTCCCGACAACGATTGAATGCTCTGGAAACGTGTTTTTTAACCGGCTTCTTGCCCCAACCATACTGTCGTTTCCGATCTTTGCGCCTGAAAATACGTTCACTCTCAGCCCCAGCCATACATGGTCTCCGATGGTAATGCCGCTTCGGGGGAAACGGTGTCGGGGACGCAGCCAGGCCAGGCGTTCGCATTCGGTATTTTTAATCACCACTTGTGTGGAAATCAAACTTTTTTCCCCTATGGAGATATCCGAAAAATCTCCGCTGTCTATGGTTAAGTCTACCCCCAAAACCCCTTCTTTTCCAATGGTTACAGTAGAGTTGTCCCCGCACAAAATTTGGAGCCCTTCTGTTCCCACTGCCAGCGTTCGGTTATCCTCGTCTATAAAAATCGTATTTGAATTCCAAACTTTAATACTTATTTTGCTGGAATACAATATACGGTGTAGGGTTATTTGGTTGTTCGCACCATGAATACAGATATTAATCGGGTCCTCGGATGCGGTCTTATTTCCAAAACAATCCTGATAAGTTCCGCAAAATTCCTTTAATTCGACTGGTTCAAGTACAGGGCATAAATAGTCTTTTTGGGGAACAAACCCAAAACTCCATAAAAAATCCAGCAAATTCGTTTCCACCCGATCGAAGGGAAGAAACCAAAAATATTGAGTCCTATCCAGATAAGGACTATCCCCCTTTTCTTTGCTGCCCAGTATAATGGAAAGCTCCTCTTTTTCCAGCGGAATGATTTTCGGGAATCCTAAAGCTGTTAACTGTTCGGCCGTTAACACTTCAGATTTTGGCATGACAACTGTTCTGCCTTCACACTCTTCTAAAATTTTTCGCCGGGTTTGATTCAGCCATAAACCTTGTATTTCGAAAAACATTTCTTGCTTCTGCTTTTTGAGCCATGCCTCCGGTTGAAACTGATGATTGCAGACACCCTGTAAAGCGTCGGAAATATAGTGGTAACAGGAACTTGGATAACTCCAGATCGTTTGATAATCGACTGCGATCATTCCCGACGGGAAAGGGACAAACACACCGGAAAGGTATTTGCGGGCCAGCCGGTAACAACGGGTATAAAACTTATTTTGCTTTTGCAGGTTTTCATAATTCGGGACTAATTTTAATCGGTTGTCTTTAGAAACGTATTGCAGGACATGCTCGTTTTCCAAGACAATGATTTTTTTACCCGGAAAACTTTCGGTTAATGCCAAAGCGAAGGATTTTATTTCCGTTTCCAGTTCTTCTTCGCTCCAAAGGCACGGATCGACTATTTTAGAGGATAATACTCCACCCGCATTTTTTAAGATTTCTTCCCGATGTGGCTGAGTAAAATTAGAAACCGTTAAACGGAATTTTTCACCATTTGATAACTCGAATTCTTCAAAATGCATCCTCGCATCTATAAAATCAAGGAGAATATATTCCGCTTCCTTACATCCGGCTGCGTTTCCAAGCTCGAACGCGACCATACTGTCCGCGTATTCGCCTGCATCCGGTTCAAATAAGGTTAAGCTTTTATTCCAGTTTCCCCCATAAGAAAAGGGAGAAATATTAGTGATTCTCAGCTCATTTTTTACTCCTTTCTGAAACTTAATTGCGTCGTCCAATACTTTCGCGCCAAAGGTCATACACTTCATTTTCTATCCCTCTCCTTCCTTTGTTTTTTGTAAAAATTCCCGGTCTATGTTTGCTTCTTCTGAAAAAAGGTCTGTTACGAATGGATTGCGTGTCCAAGCAACGTCTTTTTTCACGGTTTTCGCAGGAGAGCCGACGATAATTGCATTATTTGGATGTTTTTCCTTTACCATTGATCGCGCTCCTATAATAGAGCCCGCGCCGATATCCGTACCTGCCAGCAGCACCGTCTCATAACCGACCCATACATGTCCCGCTAAATGAATCGTAGTTTTCGGAGTGTCTATTACCTCTTTGGTAAAATTTATGCATCTTCCGGTCTGTAAATCTTGAATATTGTGCCCATCTCCGCTTTGAATATAAATTTTATTGGAAAACATACAGTCCCTGTCAATAATGATAGTTGACAAATAGGTTGCTCTAATTGTATTATTATCAGCAAATGTTGTATCCTGTCCAATAAATAGTTCAGATCCCGGATTTAATCCAATACTCAATCGAGCAGGCCGTACATTGTTTTCTATAACAAGCTTTGTTTGTTCATAAATACCTGCTGATATTTGATATGGCTGAAGAGTTCCTCCACCTATCGAAACAAAACAGGCATTTCCTTGTAAATGCAGTACGATTCCTCGTTTTACCGTGACAACATTATGATACACATCGCTGTAACTGCCGGTAAACTGAGATAGATTTATTGTTTCATGCTTTGGCGTAAGGATATCGGCGGGATAAGTATATCCATGCTGAAACATTCTTTTCAGCATATTGTCCTGGGCAAACAGATGGGGGAAAACAAGGACATATTCCTCGCTTTTATCCTGTATTTTTTCTATTAGACTGTCATTCCACGGCATTTGATAGGAGTAAGGAACCACTGCGTAAACATACCTTGCGAATTCAGGAAAATCTTCTAATACCTCTGAACTGCCGAACAAAATGACAGATCGGCCTTTACCTGTTTTTTGATATTGCTCGATTAAATTGGGGAAGACGAGACGGTCTATCTTTATCTGCATTTGGTGCATATAAGCCCTGCGCAGTTCTTCTGCCTTTTGAGAGTCAAATTTTGTTTCTATATTCGCCAGGAGATAAGAATAATATTCTTCAATATAATTTTGCGGTTCTTGATTCGAGCTGTTCTGTCCCCCTACAAAAATATCCACCTTCGGGATCAGGGAACAGTTTGGGCTTCTTTTTTTGAGCAGAGCAATACATTTTTCCGCAAGAGTATTTTTGAGGCCGGTTTCTCTCAGATTCGCGGAAAAAACAATCTGGTTTTTTTCGATTCTCTGATATGGCAGATAGGCCTCTGACACCAATAGTTGTCCTGATTTTTCCGTAGAAACGGAATCGAGCCAATCCATAAATTGGTTCATTTCAACTTCCAACTGTGTTTCGTTCCAGTTTAATGGTTCAATTAGATTTTTGCTGGTAAGTTTACCGTGAAGTTCTTCCAGTTTGGAAACAATACCTGGTTCATATTCTTCTAAAATTTCACTCTGGGTAATGCGTACTTTCGTATGGTCCGAAAAACAAAATTCAGAGATGGGACGCCACACGTCTAAAAAATCCAAACAGAAAAAATCGATTTTTAAATGTCTTAATTTTTCAGACAAACTGTCTCCGAAATGATAACAAAGCATGTCGGATAGATAAGAAGATTTTTCTTTAATCATATCAAAATCCAGAATATCTCCTTGAGATTGGCTGTTACACCACAAAACAAAAGGGGATACTCTGGTGATTCTCAATTCATTTTGATGTTTACCTGACGCAACAATCGCTTTATCTATCACACTTGTCCCAAATGTAACAAATTTCATATTACTCCTCAACTTCCACTGCCGGGAAACCGGCCAAGAAACTTTTTTCATGCTGAAACACCTTGTTTACAAAAGATTCCGCCTCAACCATACACCCTGACGGAATTTGGCTGCCGGACAAGACAAAAGCGTGTTTTCCGATACGAACCCGGTCGCCCAAAAGGATTTTGTGTTTTTGAGGGTTTGTATTGGTCAGATTATAGTTGATATTCTGATTGGTATTCAAATCAAAAATGGCATGTCCGTCGCCGTTAAACAGTAAGGAGTTATCCTCCAACACACAATTCTTCCCCATTTGCATTTGAAAGAAAAACGAGTTTCTTAAATGGAAATTACTTCCTAAATAGGTGTTTTCACCAAAATACGCAGAAGAACCGTCATAACAGGTGGAGTGAAAACGTTTTTCTCCCGTTTGTATTCCATCTTCCATTTTTATATCAGTTTCATGCATCAGCAGAAAAAAACTGTTTGGTGAAATTTTTCCGCTGCCAATAGAAACTCTGGTACCGCAGCCGGCAAGTTTAATGGTAATAGGTGTTTTGACATCCAGTTGATTGCCGTAAAAATCTTCATAATTTCCATAAAAATCTTTTAGTTCAATAAGTGGGTGATTGATGCAGTAATAACCGGTATTAAAACCATATCCCATTTCCCACAAGGTTCTTAAAATATGATTTTGAGCATATAGGCGGGTGACTACAACCATATACTTTTCGTTCTGCCAGGCATAGGGAGAAAGTTGTTCCTTTACTGATTCAACCGTCGTCATTTCATCGAAATAGATGCTTTGAAATACTTCTAAACCATATTTTTTCTTCAGCAGATAAGAAAAAGTCTCGACCTCTCCTACAACGATGATTTTTCTGTTCCTGTATCTGGAATAGGTCAAGTCCACAATAGACTTTAACAAAAGCTCTTTTAATTCGATTTCATTTTTTAGATTATGTCTGTTTAAAATATTAGCCGCCTGTTCCGAAGAATATTCATTTTTATAAATAGCTGTCAAACACTGATTGATGTAGTCATAGTAAGAAAAATTATAATGGAACATATTGGCGGGCTTTGTCTTTTCGTTTCCGTACAGAGCCTTCGTTTTAGAAATCGTAACACAGTTGCAGTATCGCTTGAAGTATGTTACACATAAATCATAAAAATGATTATATTGATTTACCAGTGCTACTTGGGATAACACACCGAATCGCTCAAGTTTGTCAAAATATTGATAAATATTCTGTCCCTCCAGCAAAACTACTTGTTTTCCGGAAAATTCCCTTTTCAGTTTTTCGCAGTAACGTTTGATTTCGTTTTCCAATTTTTCTTCAGGCCATGTCAATGGGTTACTTCTGGTTTCACTTATGATTTTTGCTGAGAATACTTTTTCCAGATACTGCTTTATGGCAGTTTCCTGTTTTTGTATTTCAGAATCCCAGGTAAGGCGATAGACGGTGCCATTATCAAATTCCAGTTCATAGATAAAATTTCTCATACACAGCATGTCCAACACAATCATATCGCTGTTGAACTGTTTGACATAGGAATAAACTTGTTTACAAAAATCCAAATAGAAAATTTTGTCTTTATATTTGTTCCCCAGCGTAATTTCGGGTAATGCCATACTTTGACACAGTTGTTCCTGAGTTTCGTCACAGGTATAAGCGAAAGGAGATTTTTCTACAACACGAGCATCAAGAACAAAATCCTTTTTTCTATATTCTATTGCGTCTGAAGCAATTTGGGTGCCTAATACAGAGATATGAATTTGTCTCATTTATTGGTTTTTCGCCTCTTTTCTGGATTTGTGATACATGCTTTCCGTTAAGAACGAAACGCGACATTTATATTTCAGTGAATGAATATATTCTTCCAACATTTGCGAAATTTCTCTATTGATAGCGTCAAATTCGTTAATATGTCTGTCATTTTGGAAAAAATCATTGATATAGTTGTTGTCAAGCTCTTTATTGAATCCGTCAAAGCCGGCAAGACAAATCTCTTCTACACCAATGCGCCTTAATAAATACAGCAGCATCATAGTAGAATTTTCAAAATACTGATATTGTGTATTGATTAAATCGTAATAATTAACAACGTAATCATTCTCGTTATCAGGAGATATATTGGAAACAACAATACAAGGTTTGTTGGCTCTCTCTGCAGCAAAATTAAAGTATCTTTTCTTATTTCCATAAAAAGTAATATCAGCTCTGGGATCAACAAAATTTACACTAATTGTGTAAACATCATTTTCTTGAGCATATACATCTATTTTTTCCTTGTTATTTTTGATACTATTCCCAGGAACGATGACAAGCACTTTTTTATTTCCAATCAAATTTTTTAAAGTTTTGATGGTTTCCATGTCGTCAATTTTTGTGGCGGTATATTCTACATAAAGTTTTTCGATATTATCATAATCATAGCGTTGTCTCAACTGTGGATCGATCATAGAAATAAGGTTTTTAATATCTCTAGATTGTAAACGGAATTTTGAAGTTAAATAAATGATATTATTAGGATGACTTTGATAAATACCTGCCATTAAGGATGGAATGGAATATCCCCATTGATAACTTTCCTTGTAGGGGTAAATATAATCGTCAATTAAATCGCAGATCAAATTAAATTCATAATCCATTCCTTGTTTTCTTACCAGATAATCAATCAGTAACTCAGTATTTAAATTTCCCGCTACTTTTCCCATACCGTTTAAGGTCGCGTCAATGATAATATCTCTTTTTCCGTATGCGATAGAAATCATTTCCTGTGCCAGAGAGAAAGACAATTGATAATTGTTATGGGAGTGAAAATCGATGCAAATGTCTTTTAGCAGATTGTTATTTATAAGATTAAAAATGTTGGATAAATCATCTGCATACATTGCACCGTAAGTATCCACAATGCCAAATCCGAATGGTTCTACTTCGTTTACCATTTCAATAACTTCCAGCATTTCCTTATCGGTATAGGATAAAGAGTTAACTCCTTGGATAAATAACTTGTATCCTCTGTCCTTGACAATATGTAAACACCGTATAATTTCATTTTTTTCATTTAAGAAATTTTTTTTAGTAAATCCGACACGAATTCCCTCTATAGAACGCCCATCATGTGGTTTTAGGGTATCAAAATCGAACATACCGAAATCTACAAAAGCAACATACATTGCATCGCTGGATTTATCCACAAATGGAATAATCTGTTCAACATCTGTAAAAAAGGTGCTGTTGCCCTGGTAGTTTACATTTCTCCAATCTCTCAAGAAACCTATTTCAATAATGTCAATTTTGGCTGCTGCCAACTTATAAGACATTTCTTTGATATAGGAATCTTCAAATGCACAATCGATAATTCTGCCACCGTCTCTTAGTGTACAGTCCAATACCCGTACCATGTTAGAATCCCTCCCCTTACGATTTACGCTTTTTTAAATATGCCGCTACTGCCTGAGCAAATTCAAAATCCTCTCGAGTGTCAATATCCACAGCCTCAAACTGGTCAATTTCATAAATATAAGGCTTGTCACCGATCCTTTGGTGAAGTTTTTGAAATACCTCTTTTGTGAAAATAAAGAACGCCCCTGTTTCCATATAAATTGGTTCCAAGTCTTGTGTACGCACAATGTTTTTCATATCATAATTAAATGGTTTTCCTTGATACCACATATAATCTTGTAATACCACCGCACTGAAAGCGGAGTCGTATTCTCCGCTGGTTACTTTAGCCAGTGCGTTTTTAATTGATTCCGCTTTGGTGAACGGCTGTGTAACATGTGTAATGATATAAATATCAGCATCTACATCATTTACAAAGGCTTCGATAATATCCAAACCTTTTACCATAAATCCATCTAAGCGGGCATCTCTTTTCAAAAATTTTATCCCCTGGGGAATATATGGGATAATTGCTTCGTCGCTGCAATAAACATATTTTTCATCAATTTCGTCTATTTTGCTGACGGTTTCAAATAAATATTCACAAACTGGTTTTCCGTCCAGATCCATCAGGTTTTTTCCAGGAAGTCTTTGATTATTTAATTTGATTGGTATAAACAATGCTACTTTCATTTATTTTCCTCTTTTCTCTGCTAATACTCTTTCTAAATTGTCCCTGTAAAATACTTCTAATTTCCCGCCTCTTGTGACATTGTAAATTTCGCAACGCTTTTTGTAAGCAAATGGCCTGATAGCTTTATATCCTTCTATTGCTAAAGCAGAGGCCTGAGGCAACCAACCTTCTTTGATTTTTTGTTGGTCTCCCGGCGCTTCGATAAAATGAATTTTAGGTTGTGAGTAGTCGCAATCAGCACCGATAATATAAATTTCTTTGAATCCCATATATAAAGCAATTTGAATTGCCATATTGGTAACGGTAAAGCCTTCGTAAACGCATACTGACATATCTTTACTGTACTTAATTTTTCCTTTTTCTAACCAAGAGGGTTGATGATTTTTATAGTTAATTAATAAGTAGGTTTCTCTGCCATTTTTTGTTTTAGGATCGCACCGATAATGAAAAAAGCTTTCTCTTTTCGCAAATGTGCCGCCATATACAGGATGATCGTGTAGTTCTTTTCCGAAACTTCTGAAATCGATCAACGCATAATAAGTCGGTCTCCATTTGGTATGCTCATATGCCTTTGTAATACTGTTTACCCCAATTGTGTATTCATTTTCCAATAATTCTAAATCTTTAATGGTTAAGGATGGACCTGGACAGGTGATAAACACACGTTCGCCTTTATGGATATTTTTAAATCTTTTAATCCAACGCATATCTTTATTTAACCAAGATAAATGCAAAAAGCTTAATATTCTTCTATTTCTGATTTTGCGATGCATTGGTAGATCAGACTCTACACTCCATGTCTTTTTAGTCGTGTCAGGCATGTCTTTTGTTTGGTACCAGTGCACGATCTTACGAATTGTTTTACTTGTTAAAAAAGGATATAGTAGCCCCTTCGACTTAAATAATAAATCTATTCTGCGAGAACGGGTTTCTTCGTATAGAGTAGGATCGATTTCTTTTACGGAATTGGCAAACGAAATAATTTCTTTTTTGATTTCACGACTTCTTTTACAAATGCCATAATAAATGTCGTACTGACGAATGACACGATATCTATTTTCTTCTTTTATATGTTCATAAATATTAGGAGAAAATTCATCTTTATGTTCCGCGCAAAAACGAAGTGTTCGCTCTACCACAACACGGCGGTCTTTATGTTTTCTTGCGAATACACTGGCATCGACACTTTGGCCTTCTCTTCCCAAACGATATTGATAGAGGTATCTGTCAATTGGCAATACGGTTTTGACATATGCCATCGGCATCGTGTCGTATTCAATATCATCATAGGAAACTCGCTCAGAGAAGCGAATGTCATGTTCCCTTAATAAAGCAGTTCTGTATGTAATGTGATGGAATAGATATTGGTTAGAAAAATCAAATAATTCTGTTTCGAAATCGTATACCTGCCCATAGATTAAAACTTTTCTGCCTGGTTTTGGATTTGCTTTTTTTTCATCAATTTCTTTACGGTTCCAAA
Source organism: uncultured Clostridia bacterium (assembly GCA_944382885.1). Lineage (GTDB taxonomy): Bacteria > Bacillota > Clostridia > Oscillospirales > Ruminococcaceae > Massiliimalia. Next base: position 17,264 of record CALWNT010000058.1, read on the forward strand.
CATTTTTTATTCTGATTTTAATTTGTTTGTCAGAATTTTCAAATACCTTTACAAAATTGGTCAGCACCATATCCGCATCATGGGTTTTTAAATCTTTTATCATAGCTTTTAACGACTCGGTGTCAAACCAATCATCAGCATCCAAGGGCCTATAATATTTACCACTTGCAAGTTCGATTCCTTTGTTCAGTGCTGATCCATGACCACCATTTTCCTTACAAATAACTTTAAAGGTATTTGGGTATTGTTCTTCATATTTTCTGGCTACTTTTGCAGTATCATCTTTAGAACCGTCGTCAATAATTAACACTTCTAGATCGTTCATATACTCGTCACAAATCAAAGAGTCTAAGGTTTGAGCAATATAGTCCTGCATATTATATGCGGGGATGACTACACTTAATATTTTTTCCATTTTTACTGTTCTCCTTGTCCCAAATCTAAATATTGTTCCCAAAACTTTATATTTGTAATTTCATGAATGCGTTCTTTCCATTCGATACTAACGTCATACATTTTGTTTTTAATAAGTTTTTTTGCTTTTCTGCATTCGAGTTTGCATGCAATCATTTTTTTAAAACTTTTTCTATAAATGCATTTTTTCCCGGTTATGCGGTTAATTAAAGTAACCTGTTTTGCGCGATAAGGAAAAGCCTCAGATATATTACAATTCACAACGATCTCTTCTTTTTTTGCCGGTAGCAAGTAATTTTTCAATAATCCTTTTTTGGATAAATAGGAGACAGATTGTGTATTGTCTATTCTGCTTCTTAATTCCTCATCAGCTTCCTCCCAAGGCTTATTATATTTACTTAAAGTTTGATTAAGAGAAACTGGATCAATTTGCATAAAGGCATCTATTCCTTTGCAAAAATCCTTGATTGCCTGACATGCCGCCATCGTTCTTTCATAATCGTAGTTAAAGATGGAGCGATGAAAAATATTCAGCCACTCCAATGCATATTCATCAATCAGTCTTCCGCCTAGTTCTGACATTACAATCAACTTGTTTCTCACATCATAGTACACAATAGAGGCTCCTCTTTGATTAGTAAAAAACGGATGCCATACGCCGATTCCGTTGATCGTAATTACTTCAAAATTATTTCTTGCGCCATATTCCACGTCATCCATATGAATAAATAGTGGTAATGGCAGATTGTCCCAGTTAATCTTGCTCAACGGCATACAACAATAGCACCACGCGTTGTAGTTTCTGTCAAACAATCTCTCGTTTTGGATTACATTCCTGAAAGTGCGCAAATCAATATTGTTATTTTTAAAAATTAGTTTACCTTTTCGGTATAATGCTGCATTCTCGAATTGTTGATATGGTTTGTCTAAAATTAGCATGCTTCCGCCAATCATCGCATCTTTATATTCTTTTTTGAGGAAGCGAAGAAACATATAGGTTCGTTCTAAGACATTCGGATCTAACAAAATATCATCATCCATTAAGATAATATGAGAAAAATTTTTTTCTTCCTGCTGCTTTTTTGCTTCGATGATACAACGCGTAAAACCGCCGCTGCCACCAACATTTTTATTGTGGAAAATATAGAGACTTTCTTCTGTTTTTTCAGATAAAGTTTGACCGTTATCCGAAACAAACACATACAGGTTATCGTATAAAACAGAAGCAGGATTATGAATAATGGTATCCTTTAACAACTTTAAATTTTTTTCAACGAATTCTTCTCTTCGAAAGGTACAAATACCGACTGCAATTTTCACAGAATTTAATTCTAAGTTTTTACAATCCGTTTGATAATTAGCTCGATACAAAATGGTAGTATCGGAATAAGAAAAAATTCTAAAATAAGCAATCACACCATTAGGACATGCAGGATACTGTAAAATTAGAGTTTCTCTATCGGTTTTTCCTTTCTGATAAACAACTTTATTATCTCCTTGTAATCGAATGATATTTTTACTGTCAATCCATGCGTAACAAAGACAAATATCGCAAATGCCTTCTATATCTAGCTCCAGTTTTAGTTGTTGCAAGTGGGTATATTTTTTCCACTTCATAATGGAAAAGGAGTTAAAGTAAGTGTTTGTTTCTAGCAAGCCATCTTTTTTGATATGAGCTTCTGTGCTTATTTCTATATTTTTTCCGTTGAAATACAAATTTTTTTCTCGACAAACAGATTCATTCGGAAAAAGTAATTGTTGTAAGATCATGAGTAATATCCCCTCCAATTTTCTATCTATTCCGATAGTTTTTTGCTCCTATAAGCAGATAGTGTGCAGAAAGTTTCATCAATCGACATAGGCTATTCCAAAAAGTCTTTTTAGAAATTTGGCTGACATAGCCCTTTTGATTAAAAAAGTTATAATGTAGTACCTTGTCTGCGCCGAAATACATCTGGTCTGAATCGTAAATGGCATCGGTAATTCGATACCCATCCTCCTCTTTTGGGTATAGAAATTTCGGCGCCAAATAGCCATTTAACGTTAATTTTTGCTTAATAGACCAGTGTTCTTCAGAACGGCCAGAACGGAAACGTTCCGGTCGAAAAGCTACTTGATACTGCTCATACAGTTCTCTTTCCGTCAGAAATCTTTCCGAGCACCTGAGCAATTCCTGATGTAAACTCTCCGGATCAATTTTTTGTAAATAGTCCATCCCCTTTATAGCGTCCTCGTAACCTCTGAGAATCATTTGAGCGGCATTATACTGATGATGATACAGCTTTTGCAGAACATCCTGCTTCATCTTTTGTACAAAGTCCCTTTTGGCATACTTCGTTCCTAAGAGTGTATGCATCAGCCAGAAATTGCGAGTGTTGTAGTATTCTATTACTGTGCTGTATTTTTTTTCAAACAGCTCATGCCAGACGCAAAATCCATTCAGGGTAATGATTTTGAGCTTACACCGCAGGCAGAACTCCACGTCGTCATATTTGAGAAAAAACGGACGGGGCAGGTTATTCCCGGTTGCCTTTACTGGCATACACATCAGCCACCATCCGTTATAATCGATTCTGCGAAGTTTTTCGTTTGCTAATACCTGCTGTTTTTCCCTCAGATCGACAAAATGGCCATTCCCTATTTGTGTGAGTCCATCCATGATGCCTCCTGCCTCAAACTGGCGGTAAGGCTCGTCCATATAGAGCATACTCCCGCCGACACAGAGATCTTGGTACTCCGTCTTTACTACTGACAAAAAGGCATGCAATCGTTCAAAGCATCTGATATCCGTTAGGATGTCATCGTCCATCAGTATCATGTGGGTGTATTTTCCGGCGTTCCTGACTTCTTCCATCCCCCTGGAATAGCCGCCGCTCCCTCCCAAATTTTGTTGATAGATTAGGTGAAGCCGAGAATCGTTAAATACTTCTCCCGACAAAGTCCGCCCATTATCGACGACCCAAAAATCCAAATATCCATCTAAATTTGTATTGGAGATTCCTTTCAAAAAATGTTCCAGATTTTTTAGAACATATTGCTCGCGATGATAAGTACAGATAATTCCCGCAAGGTTTACCGTTTTCTTAATGAGCTTTGAGGGTTCACAATGATAGGCAAGGGACCAGATTTTTAACTCTGATTCTGACGCTAATGTAGGATAAAACAGCACACAGTTATCTGCTATTCCGTCTGAGGGAACAGGAATCGACAATTCCATTCGGCCGCCTGCGTTTAACTGGCAGGACAGCAGCGTCTTCCCCTCTGCCTCTAGACTGCGGATACAGAATGTACCTTGGCCCTGAAAACAGACAGCTATGGAGAATTGGCAGGCATTGGTATAACGGCGGTATTTTTCGATGGGAAATGAGTTAAAATAGGTGTCAAAAGAAACCTCTCCCCCATTGTGTAATGTGAGGAGTTTTTCGTTCTCAGACCAAGTCACCTTTTGCGGATCATTTGCCCGATAGTATAGTTCTGTTTCCCGGCAAATCTGACTGTCCGGAAATAGTATTTCATATAGTTTCATGAACTTTCAATTACCCTCATATTATTTTCGCAAAAGGCCAATTTTCACTTCTTTGTTTTATAGTAAAAACGTTTATTTTCATTGCTTTGTATGAATATACCTTATCTTTTTTGATTTTAGCAAAGCATTTTTGTCCCTACTAGAAAAATTATTTTACTTTTAATTCTTTTTTCGCCGTGTTCAAGGCATCTTCGATTACCTTGTCCATATCATAATATTTGTATTCACCTAAACGGCCGCCAAATATCACATCTTTTCTTTCATCTGCCAGAGCTTTGTATTTTAAATACAGTCCGTTATTTTTTTCATTGTTGATGGGGTAGTATGGTTCTGATTGTTGGGAAATCCACTCAGCAGAATATTCCCGGCTAATGACAGTTTTCGGCTGTTCTCCAAATTCGAAATGTTTATGTTCGATCACACGGGTATAAGGAACGTCATGAGAAGTATAATTTACCACTGCATTTCCCTGATAGTTATCGCAATCTAAGACTTCTGTTTCAAACCGGACGGAACGATATTCCAGCGTACCGTATTGGTAATCAAAAAATTCGTCAATAGGGCCGGTATAGATAGTTTTTTTAGCGATGTTGGGATGATCTTTAATGAAATCAAAGTAATCACAGTTTAATTTGATCGTGGCGCCGTTAAGCATCTTTTCGATAATTTGAGTATAACCGCCGATGGGAATTCCCTGATACCGGTCATTGAAATAGTTGTTGTCGAATCGAAACCGCAGCGGCAGCCTCTTGATAATAAACGAAGGCAGTTCGCTACATGGCCGGCCCCATTGCTTTTCGGTATATTCTTTTACCAGTTTTTGATAAACATCTTTTCCTACTAATTTTAGTGCCTGTTCTTCTAAATTTTTAGGTTCCCCGATGTTTAAATCAGCAATTTGTTCGGCGATCTTCTGTTTTGCTTCTTGTGGAGTCTTTACTCCCCACATTTGAGCAAAGGTATTCATATTAAAGGGAAGATTATAAAGTTCATCATGATAGATTGCAACTGGAGAATTGATATAATGATTGAATTCTGCGAATTGATTGATATAGTTCCATATAGCTTGATTGGAGGTATGAAAAATGTGTGCACCGTACTTATGAACTTCAATTCCTTCTACAGAGTGGGTGTAAATATTTCCCCCGATATGGTCTCGTTTTTCTAATACCAGACAGGTTTTTCCCGCCTTAATAGCCTGTTGGGTAAAAACAGCGCCAAATAAACCAGATCCCACCACTAAATAGTCATACATATGTGCTCCTCCTCGATCATTCCAAAAGCAAATACATTTGAGTCGATTTTCCATTTGGATTTTTATTTAGGAAAAATCCAAAGCTCAAAATCCAGTTCCCCCACTGCTGAAAACAAACACACTAATTATGAGATATTTAATCGGTGAGTGAAAATTGATTTACCACTGATTTACCACTTTTGATTTTGGATCAAGCGAGATTTACTATAAAATTTGTAAAATCCTACTCAAAAACTTTTTAGCTTTAGTGGAAAGATATTGAAAAAAGCCCGCATAATTATTGAACAGCACCCCATTTGTTAGATAGTATTATCATCCTGTCTAACAAATGGGGTGCTGTATTATGCCAAAAGGAATATCAAACAAATGATATACGCCGGAATTCAAGCGAATGGTAGTAGGGACAATGTGAGAAGAACACCTGAGTATACCCGAAGTGATGCTTGAAATCAATGACCATGGTATCATTGAACGCTGGGAGCGAATCTATCTTGAAGAAGGGTCGGAAGGCTTGGCGGTAGAACGGCGCGGGCAAAAAATCAGCAGCCGGCCAAGTTGTCTAAGGCGGTTGAAAAAGACCTTATTGCAGAGAACCAGCGGCTACGCGCGGAGATCGATTACCTAAAAATTTGCAAGCCTTGGTTTTGGAAGAAGAGCGACGCCAGTACAGAAAACGCAGGTAGTCCAAAGCTTAAGGCCGAAATATCCTTTATTCCTTCTGCTTGAAATCGTTCAACCGCCTCGTGCCTCCTTAGAATCAAGGCAAAGTTAAAGGGCTTGCCGCCTGCCATTCACAGACAACAAGCCTTTCCGGTTGCTTGAACTATCTTTTTTCTAAAATATTGTCTAACTTTTTGGGGTCACTTCATCATATGTGCGGGCTTTTACAGTTTTTGACAAAGAAAAAATAAAAGAATTTCATCCGAAAAAGAGGATCCAGCAAGAAATTAGGTCAGGATCACGCTGTATTATTAAGATGAAAGTGGTAAAAAAGTGGTAATCAAGTTATATTACCAGATTTTTTATTTCTTCTTTTATAGTCTCGATAGAGGCATGAGCATATAGGTTTAAGGTGATATTGATATTGGAATGTCCCATAATATACTGTAAACTTTTGGGATTGATATTTCTGCTTGCGAGTCTGGTACAGAAAGTATGACGTAAAAGATGCGGTGAAATTGGCGGTAACTTAGGTTCATGATTTTTATTATACTTTTTGACGATTTTTTTCATGACGGAATCATAAAGGGCGCCTGTCATTGGATAACCTTTTTGATTGAGGAATACAAAATCACGATATTGGCCGATGACAATCGGGCGGGCATTTTTACGTACAGACACAGCATGTGAGGAAACTAAAAATGCCTCCTCGCTCATTGGTACTTTTCTTTTTCCACTTTTTGTTTTTGGCACATCGATGTAATAGCCATCTTCCTTATTTCTCAGCAGTTGATGATTCACGTCGATCAAACGATTCCTAAAATCGATATCCGACACCGTTAACCCGCAAAGCTCAGAAACGCGAATTCCTGTTCTCAACAACAGTACAATTGCGTCATAGTACTTGTCATATACCTTGTCATTTTTTATAAATGTCAGCAGCATTTCCTCCTGTTTCTCTGTTAAAGGCTCTTTTGCCCTTCTGTCATTTTCCAAGATATCACCTATTTTAAAGTCAAATGGATTTTTTCGCACATAATCATCTTGTATGGCAATATGAAACGCTGCTGATAAAGCGCGTTTATAATTACTGATGGTCTGATAGGCATAACCATTCTTTTTCATGCGCAAGATCCATTCCTTTACGTCTGAGGTTTTAATTCCATCAATACTTCTCGCCCCAAGTTTATCGTTTTTCAGTATTTTCATAAGGTTGTTGCGGTTTTTTACTGTACCTTTTTTTACATTGCTTCTACAGGCATTTTGCTTTTCATAAAGTTGACATAACGTCATTTTGGCACCCTTTTGGTCAATTCCGTCCATGATATCTTTTTGTATCTGTACTTCTTTTTCCCGAAGCGATAAACAGGGACGTTTTCCCTTAGGGAGTTTATCTGTAGAAACTAGTTTCCAGGAATAGACGGATTGTTCTTTTCCAAAAAGATCAATATATTTGTAACGATAACGTCCATCTTTTCTTTGTGTTTCTCCAGTTTTTAAAATACGGCCTTTCTTGTCTCGTCTTTTTTCAAACATGATTGATTACTCCTTTGCTGATAAAAGTCGTTTCTTTTGGAGTTATCATAACATGTCTAAAAAGTTTATTTGCTCTCTCTGTTAACTTTATAGTTTGAGATAGTAAAACAGCTACATAATATTTCTATATTGTGTAGCCGCTGACTATAATTATTTATAAATTGACTTTGAAAAAGTAATATGGTAATATAAATAAAGTCGATATTTGTATAAGATTGTAATTTTTCCTAAATCTAAAGTGGAGACCCCCAAAAATTTGCATAAACTAAAAAGATCTAATCCTTGTTCAAGACTTTTTTGGATAAAGATTTTTCTGAGAGCAGAAAAACTAATACGGGGCAAGTTAGAATCTGTTAGTATTTTTTGTAATCGATACTGCATATTTCTAGGTTCGACAGGGCAAGAACCCCCAGATAGAAAGTAACTTTCTTTTTCTCCTTGCAGCGGTGTTAAGACCTCTTTTAATTGTTGTGGTATCGGAATAGATCTGCTATAGCTGCATGGAAAACGAATCAATTTAGTAGTAGCATCCAGTTTAACTCTTTGCAGTGTGTATGAAATGTTAATACAGAAATGATCGCAATCAACGTCTTTCCACTTTAATGCGCAGAGTTCCCCAATTTTTATACCGGTGTTTATTACAAGGAGAACGCCGGCCTTTGTTATATCGGTGTCATGCCACAGAATATTCTGTAATTCCTGGATTGGATAGTGAGATAACGTTTCGGTTTCTGTCCCTTCCTGTTTCTCTTGAGGAAGCAGCGATAACGAGATAGCTGGATTGGCATAGTGATAGGTTGTGCAGATAAACTCAAGCAACACTTTAAAACAGCTTAAAATATTTGAAATATATTTTGCGGTTAATCCTGTTTGAAGTAAGTCAGATTTAAAATTATCAATCATTTCCGGCGTAATTTGGGGAAAAAGCAAATCTTTGAAGTAGGGTAAAATGTATTTTTGAACTTTAGATCGATAATTTGCAACAGTAGATAATTTTTGCGTTTGCTCTATGCTGGACAACCATTGGGCTGTCAGCTGATCAAATTTCATATCGACTCCGTTTGACATTTCTTCCTCCTATAAAAGCTGGGCAACCAAACTAATTGGTCTGTATCTAATAGTTTATTAGATATGGTATCACGGGTGCAATAAAAAGTCAATTTATGTAAAAATAGAAGAGATTATTTTTTAAAATACTGGGTGAAGTTGTCGTTTGACAGACTTTTTATGGTGACAGCACCGATATGGATGACAGCAAAGATTAAGAAAAAAAGAGTTATTCTGACATTCTGGAAGATTTCCAGAAAATAAATTGTAAAATTCTTGAAAACTACTTGACTTGTCTTCGTAACTTAATTATACTAGGGAATACTGGAATAAGTGGTGGAGTCTGTCATAGAGCGCAATAGTGTCTCTATTTATTCTCAGTATTGCTGATAGGTCGTTTTTTTACCCCGCTATACAAAGGACAGAACTTCTGCTGGAAGTCTGTCCTTTTTTATTTGAGAACCTCTGAAAGATACCATTGCTGTTCCGGAAAAGAATTCCTATTAAGGAAAAGAAAGGTTGGAGAAACGGCAGATCATCACAGCTTTCATGCCGCGTTAAAATGGAACACTTTATTTTTTCGGTCAAAAAACAGCCTCCAGGCAGGCTAATTGTACTCGGGTTTGCGTTGGTTATTCTTTTTGGGACATTTCTGCTTCTATTGCCTATTTCTGTGAGGGATGGAGTAACAGTCAGTTTTATTGACGCTTTGTTTACCTCTACCAGTGCGGTTTGTGTGACCGGGTTGATCGCCATTGACGTTGCGGATCATTTTACGGCCTTTGGACAGGCTGTAGTGGCGGCTTTAATCCAGATCGGAGGGCTCGGAGTTACCTCAATCGGCGTGGGACTGATCCTTGCCGCCCGAAAACGGGTTGGAATCAAAGGCCGCGTCTTGGTAAAAGAGGCGTTTAACGTGGATGGCTTTAAGGGAATGGTACGGCTGGTAAAATCTGTACTGATTATGACCCTGTGTTTTGAACTGGTTGGAATGGCTTTGAGTTTTATCGTCTTTTCACAGGATTATCCCCTGTTGCGGGCACTTGGAATCAGTGCTTTTCACTCCATTGCCGCTTTTAATAACTCTGGTTTTGATATATTGGGCGGGTTGAGAAACTTGATTCCGTATCAGTCAAATGTATTGCTGAATCTGACCACCTGTGGATTGATTATCTTTGGCGGGTTAGGTTTTCTGGTGATCTTGGACATTTTAAAGAAACGTTCTTTTAAAAAGCTGAGCTTTCATTCTAAGGTGGTGCTGACCACTACAGCAATTTTACTGTTAGTTGGTACCTTGCTTCTGAAAGCCACGGAGGACGTCTCTTGGCTCGGCGCCTTTTTTCAAAGCGTGTCCGCCAGAACCGCTGGGTTTTCCACCTATCCCATTGGGGAATTCACCAATGCGGGGTTGTTTACGCTGATTATCCTGATGTTTATCGGTGCTTCGCCTGGCTCTACCGGCGGCGGTATTAAGACCAGTACCTTTTTTGTGCTGATGCAGGAGGTACGGAGTCTGTTTACCAAAAAACATATTGGTGCTTTTCGAAGAAGTATTTCAGTGGATGCGCTGTCAAAAGCGTCTATTATCTTTTTGCTGTCTCTTTTATTGGTTTGTATCGGTACCTTTTTGCTGTGTATTTTAGAGCCGGAATACAGTTTTGTCCAAATTTTATTTGAGGAAGTTTCCGCTTTTGGTACAGTAGGACTTTCGACCGGGATTACCCCAGATTTATGCGAGGGAAGCAAGTTTATTTTAATTATTACCATGTTTGCCGGACGGGTAGGGATGTTTACCCTTCTTTCTATTTGGATTGATCGTCCTGCTCCGAGCGCGCGGTATACAGAAGAGTCCATTACAATTGGATAAACTGAGGGAGGATATTATGCAAAGGAAAAAGAAACTGCAGGAGAATTCCGCCAGCTTTGGCGTCATTGGTTTGGGCCGGTTCGGTTCCGCTTTAGTAGAGTGTCTGTCAAAGGCAGAAAAAGAGGTAATCGCAATTGATAAGGATGAGACCAGAGTGAAAGGCGCCCGGCGCTTTACCGATTTTGCGATGGTGGTGGAATCATTGGATCAGGAAGCGCTGGAGGAAACTGGCATCCAGAATTGCGACACTGTTATCATCTGTATTGGAGAGCAAATGGACATCAGCATTCTGACCACGATGACGGTGCTGAATATGGATGTCCCTCATGTGGTGTCAAAAGCGAACAGCTATATGCATGGAGAAGTATTAAAACGGCTGGGCGCTCAGGTGGTTTATCCGGAAAGGGATATGGCGATCCGCCTTGGTAAGGGACTGATTTATCATAGCTTTTTGGATTCGGTCGCGCTGGAAGGAAATGTGGAGGTCAGAAGGATTCAGGTAACGGATTCCTTGATTGGGGTAAGTGTCCGGGAAGCGGATACCCGTGGGAAATATGGCCTGAATATTGTCGCGATCGAACATCACCAGCGCACGGATGTAGAATTTCCCTCTGATTATCGCTTCCAGGAGGGGGATATCATCTGTGTAATCGGACAGACAGGAAATATGGAGCGGTTTGAACAGGACATGCAATAGTGGTGTTCCCTGTTTCTGTTCGAGCAATTATAAAGGAGGCAGCGAAAGCTGCCTCCTCTCGTTTTCTATTCATCCGCAAGTGTACCAAAACGCCCTGCAATCTTTTGACTGCAGGGCGGAAAAGACGAATACTTTTACCCACAACTGTCGAAACGGAAAGAAAGCCGTTGGGAAAGGTTCTGTCGAGAGGAATTCAGGATTTCCTGACAGCGTTCCTTTTTCTGCTGTGTTTTGAACTGTTGGAGTTCGGCTTCTAATTCCTTGGAATCTTCAATTTCTGCGAGATAGGCAAAAGGTTTGGCATACTCCTTTAGTTTCTCCTCATCCCAGTGGATCCAGCCTTCCTCATCCACGCTGTAGGCGTCGGTGTAAAGGAAGTTATAATATTGATGAGGGGAATAATCTGGATCAGAAAATTTCTCCAGCTGCTTCTGCTTGACGATTTCGGGGATGCGAGCCCGGTCTTCCGGCGTCAAATGCCGTTGAAATCTGGGCTGCGCCAGTATCAGTTCAAAGCAGCCGAAAGCTTCTTGATTTCCATAAATTCCTTCCGTGGACATCTCCTCATAATAGTGCAGCAAAATGACAGCGGAATTATTCCGCTTGAGCAGTATATCCACATATTCGGTAAAAGGGCCTGGGCTATGAAAGGGACGATAATCTTCGGGCTGATACAATCCGGAAAAACTCATTGGCATATTATAAATTCCCTGTGAGATCGCGGTTGGAGTACATGCAAGAAAATCCTTTATCACATTTTCCGTTGTCATCCCAGCGATGCCTTTTCTCCATTCCTCATTCGGATCGGGCATTCCGTATACGGCAATTTCACCAGTATCAAGAAAATCAATGGAAGAAGAGTCAAACATCTCCCCTGTTTTGCCAAAATCGTCCAATAGGCCGTACCACCATAATGTAAACCCCAGAAACAGTATCAGCAGTATCATGGAAAAGAGCAAGCATAATTTTTTTGAAAAAACCTTTTTCATCGCCGTCCCTCCTGTCATGACCTGAAGCTGGCTGCGATTGGATTTTCGACCGATGTTCTAAGTTCAGGATATCATGAATGCGGTGAAAAAGCAAGCGAGATGAGTTGGCGGCGGTTTTTCCATTTTATGAAATAGAGGAAAGGAACGGTGATTTTTTACCGGATGTTGCTTGACAAACGATACACTACCGGTATAATGAATACCAATCAGACCGATTGAGATTGAAAAATTCAAAACAGACAGGAAGAGAAAGTATGATGCTTTATGCGGAACGCGCGGAGCGGATTATGCAGCAGCTGCAGCTGCAGTCGACGGTGAAAGTAGGAGAATTAAGCCGGTTTCTCCATGTTTCAGTGGATACGGTCCGGCGGGATTTGAAGGCGATGGAGCAGGAAGGGCTTATCAAATATGTGCATGGCGGCGCCTGCCTGCCGGACTCCATGATTTCCTTTCAAAACTTTACCGGCAGAGAGATTGTCAACAGCGATTTAAAGCGGGAGGCGTCCCGCAAAGCGCTGGCATATATTAAGGAAGGGGACGTCATCGCCCTAAATTCCGGCACCACGAATACGGTGTTGTCCCAGGAACTGATTACTCTGGACAAAAAAATGACAGTGGTGACCAATAACTATGCGGCGATCAATGTTCTGATGCAAAGCAGCTATATTCATCTGATTGCTGTGGGCGGAGAGATGGATCCCCTAGAACGATCCACTTATGGGACCACCTGTGAACAGGAATTCAGCCAGTATTTTCCGGATATCGCCTTTTTGTCCATAAACGCCGTCAATTATGAGGATGGATTTACCGATTTCCGTTTTCATGAAATCGGCGTTATTCAGCTGCTGGCCAAAACCGCCAAGCGTTCCATCGCGGTTATGGATTCCAGTAAGCTGGGAAAATGCTCCAAAAGAAAGGTATTATCCCGCACGCAGGTGGATACTGTGGTGATGGATGACCATGTTTCCGATGAAATACGGGAAAAATATCGAAAACGAGGTATTCTTCTGCGGTAAAAGATCGATTGGAAGAGTCACTTTTCCCTTTTCGGCGCTTTGTTTCCAAATGGAAAGATGACTTTTTGCCGCCAATTTTGTGATATGAAGATTACCCAGAAAATCTCTTTTCTACAGATCGAGGCCCAGGCATTTGCCTGGGCCTTTCTTACATGCAATTTACATATATTTTATCTTCTTTAGATTGTTGTGCGGTTTTATGCTTTGTATAATTTGCTTGTAAGCAAAAAACAGCAATAAACAGCAAAACAAGGAGTATGACTATGAACTCGAATGAGAACTATCAAATTCAGATGGTTGTGTTTGACTGGGCGGGAACAACAGTAGACTACGCCTCCAGCGCCCCGAGCACCGTATTTGACCGCGTATTTACCACAGAAGGGATTCACCTGACGAAAGAAGAAATCAACCGGCCGATGGGCATGGAAAAGAAAGCGCATATCCGTGAACTGCTTTCCTGCGAATCCGGGAACAGACAATGGCTTCAGGTGTATGGAAGACCTTGGACAGATGAAGATGTAGAAAATTTATATCAGAAATTTGAGAAAACCTTATTTCAGGTGGTAGCAGAGTACAGCTCCCCGATTTCCGGAGTAGTGGAAACTGTAGCGGAATTGAGAAAACGGGGCTTGAAGATCGGTTCCACCACCGGTTACACCTCCCAGATGATGGAGCAGGTAATTCCTCGGGCCAAAGAGCAGGGTTATGAGGCAGACTGTGTGGTAACCCCGGATGTAACCGGCGCCAGCCGGCCGACTCCCTTTATGTTATTTGAATGTATGCGCCAGATGAAGGTTTATCCTCCCTGCACAGTTGTGAAAGTAGGAGATACTGTGGTGGACATGCAGGAGGGAAAAAACGCCGGCGCATGGAGCATCGGGATTCTGACCGGCTCCAATCTGTTGGGACTGTCTCAGGAGGAATATGAGACAATGGATCCGGAAAAGCTCCAGAAGAGAAAAAGTGAAACAGCCGAAATTTACCGCAAAGCGGGAGCAGATATGGTGATCGATTCTATTTCCGACCTCCCTGCCGCCATTGACGAACTGAACCGCCGGTTGGAAACACGGGAGGAAAGCAAAAGATGAATCAATACTATAACCCGGTCAAAACCATCCAGGGAGCGGGCTGTTTCAACCGATTGCCGGAATTGCTTCAGGAAATGGAGTTAAAAAACAGACGGGTGCTTGTTTTAGCCTGGAGCGAAACGGCATTAGAGCATACCGTATTTTCAGAGCTTCAGAAGATCCAACAGCCCTTTTCGATCCAGACGGTAGTCTTTGAAGCGTCGAATCCTACCGTGGAACAGCTCTTTGCGGTTTATCAGCAAACCAAGGATTTTGCTCCTGACGCAGTAGTCGCTATCGGGGGCGGAAGCATTCTGGATGTGGGGAAATCCCTGTGCTGTCTGTATGGAAAAGAAGTGGGCAGCGAGGATGAACTGCGGGAACTGATCCAGAACAAGGGCTACGGGCATCCGAATGCACGCTGGATCGGCGTCCCCACAACAGCAGGGACAGGCAGTGAAGTGACCTGTTGGGCGACCATTTGGGATCCGAGCAAAGACGCGAAACGCTCTGTGGAAAGTCAGGAAAACTACGCTTATGCGGCCTTGGTAGATCCGCAGCTCACCGAGGGAATGCCGTTGAAACTTGCCGTATCGTCCGCATTGGACGCGGTAGCTCATGCAGTGGAAAGCTACTGGGCCAACGGGACCAATTGTGTGTCACGTGCGCTGGCGCTTCAGGCGATTCGCTTTATTATGGGGCATTTGGAAGATTTGCTTTCCGAAAAGCCCGGCGCCCATGATGCGATGGCTCAGGGCAGCATGCTGGCAGGGCTTGCGTTCAGCAACACCAAGACCACGGCATGTCACTCGATCTCCTACCCTTTGACGATGCACTACCACATTCCCCACGGCGCCGCGGTAAGTATGCTGCTGGCTCCGGTGCTTGAAATGAATGCGTCCAGCGTGGAAGGACTGCCGGAATTATTAAAGGCATTGGGCGTAACAGACGCCGGGATGCTGAAGGAACGCATCAGCGACTTTTTGATCCGTTCCGGTCAGTCGGCTACGCTTCAGGAGTGGGGCGTGAAACAGGAAGAGCTTTCTCATTTGGCGGAATTGGGTATGACCAAAGGTCGTGCTGACAACAATCCGGTAGAACTTACGGCGCAGAAAATAAAAGGCATATTGAATTCTATCTATTCGAAATAATCTAAGAGTAAACGTGTAATTGAAAGGAACCGTGAATCGTGATGAAGCACAGGAAAAAATTATTGGGAATTACTTTAACAGCTTTGATGACTCTTTCCCTGTTTGGCGGCTGCGGCGCTGGAGAAAAATCAGCAGATGCCAACGGCCCCGGCGGCGAGGACGGCGTATTCACCATCGCTTATGCCCCCAACGAATCCACCACGGAAAGCGCCGACGCCCGCAACGGTCTGGCAAAGGATTTGAGCGAAGTGCTGGGCTGTGAAGTAGAAGAAATTCAGGCAAGCGACTACAATGCAATTATCGAAGCCCTTCGTACCGGAAAAGCAGATATGGCGTACATGGGTTCTCAGGCGTTGGCTTTGGGCGTAGAACGCACTGATTTGGAACCGATTGTAATGAAGGCAGAGGACGGAGATCCGGAGAAAGCCGTTTATCACTCCGTGCTGATTGCAAGCAGCGACAACGACGCAATCAACTCTATCGAAGACATCAAAGGCAAGACAATGGCCTTTGTGGACCCGGATTCCACCTCCGGCAACCTGGTGCCCACCGCGGAAATTATCCAGGCATTTCCAGATGAGGAGCTCAATTCGGACATCCTGCACACCAACGGAGACTTTTTTGAGGCAGTCAGCTTTTCCGGCTCACATCAGGCAGGGCTGCAGGCAGTCATTAAGGGAGATATTGATGTCGTTCCCATTTCCGACCAGATTCTCGCCTCTGAGATTGCCCATGGAAATGCATCTGAAGGAGATGTAAAAATCATTCACGAGTCAGGCGCAATTCCAGCAGAGGCTATGGTAGTAGGAGAACACGTCAACCAGGAAACACGGGATAAACTGACCGAGTTTTTGACTTCCTACGACAATGAAGACTATTTCACCGACGTCATTAAGGTGCCCGGGGCTCGCTTTATTGCATGTGACATGAGCGATTATGAAGACATTATTGAGCTGAATAAGATTATCAACGAATTCTAAGGAAAGAGGAAGATAGGAGAATAAAGATGGAACCGATTTTAAAATTTGACCGGGTATCCAAACACTATCCCAACGGTGTACACGCACTCAAGGAGGTTTCTCTGGAAGTGACAGAAGGGGAATTCATTTCCGTGATCGGCCCTTCCGGCTCCGGAAAATCCACGCTGCTGCGGGCAATTAACCGCTTGATCCCCATTAGCGGCGGTACGGTGTGGCTGGATGGCCAGACCGTCTCCAATCAGCATGGAAAAGGACTGCGGGAGCAGCGCAGAAAAGTCGGCATGATTTTTCAGAACTATAATCTGGTCTACAGCCTGTCGGTATTGCAGAATGTGCTGCACGGACGTTTGGGATATATGAATGGCTTTCAGGGCGTATTTGGGCTGTATCGGGAAAAGGACAAGCGGGAAGCGCTGGATTTGTTAAAGGAATTAGGCTTGGAACAATTCAGCTATAACAGGGCTTCCGATTTGTCCGGCGGACAGAAACAAAGAGTCGGAATTGCCCGGGCAATTATGCAGAATCCAAAACTGCTGCTGTGCGACGAACCCATCGCTTCTTTGGACCCCTCCAGTGCCAAAACGATTATGGAATTACTGCGGGACATGACCCAAAAAAGGAATATTGCCTGTATTGTCAATCTTCATCAGCTGGATGTAGCTTTAAAATATTCTACCCGTATCATTGGCTTATCCAAGGGAGAAATTGTTTTTGACGGGACTCCGGCGCAGCTGAATGACGAGATGATCGAAAAAATCTACGGGACTTCCCGGGAAAACTTAATGATAGGAGGCAATGACGATGACAAAGCGGATACCGCTGATTGCGCGTGATTTAAAACAGCTTTATACTGTTTTTTTAATCGTTGCGATCGTCTTGTTCGCCGTATGCAGTTATCTCACGAATTTCAACGTGATGACTTTGATTGCGAACGGAGACGCTTTTTGGGAATTTATCACCGAAGATTTTCTCCCCCCTGCTCTGCCGAAATCCAGCAGAATTCCCGGCATTTTATCCAGTGTTCTGGTAACGCTGGCTCTGGCGATGTCCGCCACGACAATCGCCGCTATCCTGGCCTTTTTTGTATCGTTGTTTGGCAGTGAGAAGGTTTCCCCTTTTCCAAAAGCTGCAAAATTTGTCCGCGGGTTCGCCACCTTTCTCCGGAATATCCCGGCTCTGGTCTGGGCGTTTATCCTGTTCTCCTCTTTGGGGATTGGCACAGGGGTAGGCTTCGTGGCTTTGTGTATTACCAGCTTTGCCTTTATGGTGCGGGCCTTTGTAGAGACGATGGAAGACGTCTCCCAGGATTGTGTGGAAAGCTTGCAGGCCGTAGGGGCGACCTTCCCCCAACGGGTATCTCAGGCGATTCTCCCCTCCTGCCTGAGCGGCTTTTTATCCTGGTTTTTATATTGTGTGGAAATCAATATCCGTGCGTCCACCATCGTCGGCATGGTCGGAGGCGGCGGGGTAGGCTTAACCTTATTTTCCTATATCAAAGGCTTTCAGTATGACATTGCGCTGAGTATCATTTTGTTAATTGCGGTGATGGTGATCGTAGTAGATCAGGTGACCGGTAAGCTGCGAAAGGAGATCTTGAAATGAATTTGAATTCCAATGAAACTGCTTTCGAGATCAATTTAAAACCGGCCGTAGCCAAACGCACGGCGCGTATCCCGGTAAAATGCAAACAGAAGAACCGGTTTATTCCCGTTTTTCTCGGCACAGTTGCCGTTTTGACCATTTTGAGTTTATGGTATCTGGAAATCGACTGGGGCAAAATGGCCTCCCGTATTCCGGATGTGGGAGAGGTATTCTGGGATCTGGCCCACCTGGATTTTGCCAATATGGATTTGGTGTTCTCTTCGTTGGTCGAGACCATTTCTATTGCGGTGCTATCCCTGTTATACAGTTTGATTTTGGGAATTATCTTCGGAATGCTGGCCGCAAAAAATGTATTTCGGATACCAGTCCTTTCGGTGGTCACACAGTCGTTTTTCACTTTTTTACGGGCTGTGCCTACCCCGGTGTGGGTGCTTTTGATGCTGGTATGCCTCGGGATGGGTCCTGAAGCCGGTGTAGCCGGTCTCTGCGTCCATACCACAGCATTCTTTACCAAGTCCTTTGCCCAGAGCTTTGAGAATATCCCCGATGAAACCATCGAGGCGTTGGAAGCGACAGGGGCAAATCGCCTGAGCATTTTTACCAATGCCATTCTGCCGGCGGCGTTGCCCCAGATTGTGGCTTGGGCCGGCATGCGGTTGGAAACCAACTTTTCAGAATGCGCAATTCTCGGTATGGTAGGAGCCGGAGGAATCGGCTATGTCATTTCAAACAGCCTGCAGGGATATGATTACGGGACTGCCGGCGTTGCGATTTTGCTGGTTTTTCTAGTTGCATACTGTATCGAACGAATCTTTGTCAGAATCAAGAAAAAATTCTCTTAATTTTCCTTTCTTTTAAAAAGGGGGAACGGCACTGCCGTTCCCCCTTTTTCATTTAAAGCCGCACCTCTATTCCGGCTTGGAATTTCTGAACCAGGCTGAGGAATAGTCTGCGAGAATCGGGACAATGGATTTGATATTCACTCCTGTCGTATTGACACAGAGATGATACTGATTTTTATCTCCCCAATCCGTATTTAAAAACATCCGGTGATACTGGAAACGTCTGGAGTCCACTTTCCTGATCATTTTTTTCATCTCCCGGGGACTTAGGTTTTCTTCTTCCTTGGCGTATTTCTGACAGCGTTTTATTTTATGTTCCATGTCGGCGTAGATAAACATTTTGAAGGGATGGAACTCGGATAAAATCACATCCGCCGCTCTCCCAACAATCACGCAGTGGGAGGCTGAAGCGATTTCTTTCAGAAAGCGTTGTTTTTCCACGAGAATATCCACCTGCTGTTTCATCGCGTAGGAATCCCCAAAGGTCCTTCCGAAATGGAGGGGAATGTTCATCAGCATTTCCTGATCCATTGCATGTGCCACATAGTCTACATCCATGTTCATTCGTTCGGCAATACTGATCTCGATTTCCCTGTCGTAGTAGGTGTAGCCCAGGATGTCTGCCAGACGCCGTCCGATTTCCCGTCCTCCGCTGCCGAATTCTCGGCTGATTGTAATAATATTCATCTGAAACCTCCCCTTACTTGTTGTATTTTATAATTATGCCGCCGTATCCGGTTGATTCAGTTCACGGCGCATTTTTTGAGAATAATTAACGATAAAATGCCGGCGAGAATAGAAGTACCCGCAAAATTCAGCCAGATTCCGGTGAGGCCAAACGGCCAAAACACGCCGATTAAAATAACCGGGAAAATAAGTGCTGTGGAAACAGAAATAAGAGATGCCGCCAAAGGCTTTTCAATCGCCAGCATATAGCTTTGAGTGGCAAAGGAAAACCACCGTGTAACATAAGCTCCCGTTACGGCGTGGATACCAAAGGCTTTGATTTTTCCAGACTGCCCAGAGAGTATGACGGAATGGATACGCAGGTATTTAAGGGAGAGCTTGGTACAATGCGTGATGTTCTGGGTGAAATCCAGAACGATATGTATAAGAGTATGGAGAAAAACAAGTCTGCAAGGAACAAAGAACAGGAACGCTAATCGGAGGTGCAGCTTATGAAAGAAGAACGATACCATATCGCACTTGATAAGTACGATAAAAATATCGTTATCAATGCGCTCAACAACCTGAGAAATCGGCAGATACAGGAGGAACGCCCCACCGAGCCTGTTGATGAGCTGATTGACAAGGTAGCGAACGCACCGACCAGAAAGGTCAAGGTTGTTCCGTGCAGGTGCAATGAGGAACGATGACAAAAAAACGGGCTTAATCATTTCTGTCTGCGGTATTGTTCCTGTTATATGGCTTGCCTTGATGACAGCACCCTATGTGGGTGGAGGTTTAGTTGAAATAATCCGAGGTCTGCCCGTGGCAATGGGCAATCCGTTTCAAATAACGGTGTGTGAGGACAGCGTAAAGACTGTCCTTGTTTTTTTGCTTGCCTACGCTATGGGTATCGGCATTTATTTCTCTACACGCAGGAACTACCGCAGGCGTGTGGAACACGGCTCGGCTAAATGGGGCGATGCGGGGACTTTGAACAAGAAATACCGTGATAAAGACCCGTCCGCAAATAAGCTGCTCACCCAGAATGTCCGCATAGGCTTAGACGGGAAAAAGCACCGCCGCAATCTGAATATTTTGGTCTGCGGCGGCTCTGGTGCGGGAAAAACAAGGTTTTTCTGTAAGCCGAACGCAATGCAATGCAATACCTCAATGGTAATTTTAGACCCGAAAGGCGAAATTGTCCGTG
>CALWNT010000059.1 GCA_944382885.1 uncultured Clostridia bacterium
CCAGAAAAGCAAAGGACTTTGCTTTGGCGGACGCTCTCCGGGATCAGATCAAAGAAATGGGATATGAGGTGCTGGAAACCCGTCAGGGCGTGAAAATCACCAAGATTTCTTAACGGTCACAGACAGAAAAAAGGGAAGAAAGCTTAGAAGGCTTTCTTCTCCTTTTCATAGAGGAAAACAGAAATTTATCTTTTATAAAAATGACTTCTTCGTATAACTTTCTTTCAGTGAAAAAAGAGAGCTTTGCGGGGAATCGCCCCGCACGCGACCTACTTTTGCTCGCTCAAAAGTAGGCAAAAGAGCTTCACTCAAACGCCGTGAAGGCTTGGAGTGGGTCTTAAAAGTTGACTTCTATCCAAGTGCGGTGGAAAATATTAGTTTCTACCGAAATAACCGTTAGTATTGGTTGTAAACTAATTTTTTACTTCCAATATGGATAGGAGAACACTTGTTAGACCCGTACCAAAGCCCCCGCGGCGATTGAGCGGCGCCCTTTTGGTTTCTTTTAGGCGAGTAAAAGAAACCCGGGTGTCGGGGCGGGACCCCGACAGACTAAGGATAGAACTAACTTGGTTCTATCCACATAAATTTCTGTTTATGATTAGAAAAATAATTGTTAAAATGGAGGAATTACACGTGAAAAAATGGATGTCCCTTTGCCTGTGCGGTGTCCTGATGCTGAGCGTCTTGACCGGCTGCAATAAGATCTACCGGGAGGCGGACGACGGAGAGGATGTTTCCCAGGCTGTTTCAGAGGCTTCTAGCGAAAGTACCGGGGAAACCAGCACAATAAACGAAGAGGCTCAGAAATTTTTGGACGAAAATTTTCCAAGCAATGGTTCTGCCGAGCTTTTGAATTTCCGGCAGTTACAGGACGGCGAAGAAGTGGCAGTCTTAAATACCAGTATGGGAACCATTAAAATTATGCTGTTCCCGGAGGTAGCGCCTAAGGCAGTGGAAAACTTCAAGGCATTGATCCAGGACGGATATTATGACGGGGTGACGTTCCATCGAGTGATTTCCAATTTTATGATTCAAAGCGGAGATCCTACGGGGACAGGCTCCGGTGGGACAAGCTCCTTTGGGCAAAATTTTGAGGATGAGTTCTCCGAAAAAGCATTGAATTTCCGTGGAGCTCTTTCCATGGCCAATACCGGAAAGGCAGACACCAACGGCAGTCAATTCTTTATCGTTCAGGCTCCGGCCAGCACCTTGTCTTCTACGATTTGGGATCAGTTGGAAATCAGTCAGAATGCCGCGTTTCCGGATTCTGTAAAGGAAAAATACGAAGAAGTCGGCGGAACGCCCTGGCTCGATTTTCATCACACCGTATTCGGTCAGGTCTACGAGGGGATGGATGTGGTAGACGCCATTTCCGCAGTGGAGACAGACAGCGGCGACAAGCCAGTGGAAGACGTGGTGATTCAATCTGCGACACTGGAAACAGTTTCGGTTGATTAAGGAGGACGGGATGAAAAAGATCAGCTTGATATTGCTCAGCATGCTGTTTTCCTGTATGTTTCTGGTCTCCTGCGGGAATCCGGAACTGATTCAATTGGAAGAACCGCAACAGGGACAAAAAATTGCCACCATTTCCGTAGAAGGGATGGGGGATATTAAAATTATGCTGTTCCCGGAACAGGCGCCAAAAACAGTGGAAAACTTTGTCTCTCTGGCGCAGGAAGGGTATTACGACGGCGTGGTTTTTCACCGGGTGATCGATGACTTTATGATTCAGAGCGGAGACCCTACCGGTACAGGCAGCGGCGGGCACAGCATTTGGAACAGGGCCTTTGAGGATGAATTTGATGAAAAGCTGTATTGTTTCCGGGGCGCTCTTTGCATGGCTAACAGCGGAGCTGATACCAACGGCAGCCAGTTTTTTATCGTGCAGAATCCCGAAGTAGAGGAATCTGATTTCGATGAGTCGGTGGACTATCATAAGGAGCAGGGGAGAGGGCTAACCTCTTATCCCTCCAATGTGAAAGAAGCCTATCTGGAACAGGGCGGGACTCCCAATTTGGACGGAATGCACACCGTATTCGGACAGGTGATCGAAGGAATGGACATCGTGGATGAAATTTCCTCTGTGGAGACCAATGACAATGATAAACCTTTAACAAATATCAGAATCGAGACGGTCACCATTTCTGATTGGGAAGGCTAATTTTTCAATAGATAAAAAGTACAAAGGCGGAATGGAATACTTGTTCCATTCCGCCTTTGTTGACATTCTTTGAGAAATTGAGAGGGAAAACAAGAGAATTTACCGTTCCGCCTCAATATAGGCGATCGCATAAGAATCAAACTCAGCGTCCGGGCAGTAGACATCAAAGGAGACCTGATCACCGGCGGGAATTTTTATAATATAATCGTAGGAAGAATCCACATAATCGTCTCCATAATAAAAGTCGATACAGATACTGACGTTTTCCAACAGATAAGAAGAGTCATTTTGCAGCGTTCCCTGAATACTGCCGGAATCGTACTCCGAGCTGACATAGCTGTCATCGAGAACAGAGATATTTTCTCCGGTTTCCCGCAGATAATCCCGAAAAGCCCTGGTTTGCTCGGCCTGTCTTTCAACGCTGTTGTAGGGTCCAAACAGATTGATGATACCAAATCCAACAGTTACCATCAAATTGAGGAGCAATAGAATCATGATGACAATTAGAAGTCCCTTAGGCTGCTTGGCCTTGACCGGGACGCCTGGCGCCGATTGCGGGGGAATTGGCGGGGTAGGAGGAAGGGGGTGATTTTGCGCTGTCATAACAGGCGGCTGAAAAGGGGACTGAGGCTGGGAAGAGGAAGGTTCAGCGGGAGAAGGATTTGTAACGGGAATATGATTTTTTTCCACCGATACGGTTTCTGGCGCCTTTGTTCCGCAATAGGGACAAAACTTTCCATTGAACTCACGGCCGCAGCTCATACATTTACTCATAAAGCGTTCTCTCTTTCTGACTGAAAGTCTATTTTTTTCATTATCATACCTGTTTTCTTCGCTAAAATCAATGGCATTCGCCTGAGAAGAGAATAGATTTGGGGATTATCAGAAAAAATAAAATCTATCAGATTTTTGCCGTTTTCGGTTTTCTGGAAAGGATTTTCTGAAATTTGAAGCGGATTATGGTTTTAACGGGAGCAAAGGGAGATTTGTTTTTTTCACTCAAATTCCTTTCGGTTCATTTAATGGAGTAGGCCACCTGTCTTTGAAAAAGGCGGCCAGATTCATCAACATGGAGGGAATTTGATATGGAAGAAATGGGATATTGTGATCAGTGTCCACAAAACTGTCCCGCACTTGCGATGGCCTATGTGCCGGATCAGCAGTGGCGCAATGTCTATACCAGTGATGTAGGGTTCCATCGGGGAACGATTTTTGCAGAGTTAGATAAACCTTTCATCGGGGAGGAGGCAGTCTGTGGAAATGAATAATCGGGAAACGCTTTTAAAGCGATTGCAAATTTGCGATTTTACATTGACAGAGGTTGCGCTCTTTCTGGACACCCACCCCGATCATCAGGAAGCGCTGGAATATTATCAGAAGTATCTTGCGTTGAGAGAAGAAGCCTTGCAGGAATATGTGAAAAGATTCGGACCAATTACTCAGGCGGATCAAAAAAACAGCACTAGCTGGGAATGGGTCAAAGGGCCGTGGCCTTGGGAAAATTGTGAGGTGTAAGTTATGTGGTCTTATGATAAAAAATTAGAATATCCGGTTAAAATTAAAACGCCGAATCCGGCAATGGCCAAGGTAATTATTACACAGCTAGGCGGACCTGATGGAGAATTGGGAGCGGCTACCAGATATTTAAGTCAGCGTTACAGCATGCCGTATGACGAAGTGAAAGCAATCCTGACAGATGTAGGTACCGAAGAACTGGCTCATGTAGAGCTTGTGTCTGCGATTTTGTATCAGCTTACCAAAAATATGACGATTCAGCAGATAAAAAACGATGGTTTTGATACCTATTTTGTAGACCATACGGCTGGAATTTATGCGCAGGCGGCGTCAGGTACACCTTTTAGTACGCAGACGCTTCAGGTAACAGGAGACACCATCGCCGATTTGACCGAAGACCTTGCAGCAGAACAAAAAGCAAGGCTTAGTTACGATAATATTCTTAGATTAGTCGATGACCCCGATGTACGGGATCCAATTAAGTTTCTCAGAGAAAGGGAAATCGTACATTTTCAGCGTTTCGGCGAAGCATTACGCAAAACACAGGAACAGTTAGATTCCAAAAACTTTTATGCCTTTAATCCGTCTTTCGATCGGTGCAAAAATAATCGTTCCCGTCGATAGTTAAAACTGAAATCCCCAAATCCTTAAGAAAAGGAATTTGGGGATTTCATATTACACTCAAAAATCTATTTGAACAATCAGAAAAAAGTTCGCTTATTTGTTATATCAATCTCAGTAAAATAAAAGTAGATCATTCAGAATATTTATTTTTATATACAAATAGTATAAAATTCAAAAATTGGGAAGAGAAAATGGAAAGAGAAAAATAGAAAAGTAATGACATTTAACAAAAGTTGTGAAATTTATCCAAAAAATAAAAATAAAAAATATTTTTATAAGAATAAGGAGTTGTAATAAAAAATTGTTTTCTCTTAATATTATATAAAAAAACCTACAATTTACTGACGAAATATCTAAAAATAAGAACGGTTTAAGAAAAATTAGTGGTGTATTACACAAATATTTTTAGATTTGTTTGTGAAAATATTATAAAATTTTTATTCAGATTTAAATAACTTGAAAATTTTTAAAATAGTTACTGCTTTATTTGTTTAGCATAGATTGCTCTTTTTAAGGCGCAACATTACAGGAAAAAGAAATCTGTTTTAGTATAAAATAGAAAACAATCATCTTTAAATACCATTAAATTGACAAAAAATACTACAATAAATACGTAAAATAAGAAAATACAAAAATAATAAATATTTAGCTTTTAATCAAAAATCAACTCACTGTCATAATGTAGTTAGGTATTCTTTTGATTTCCGATTTATGGTATAATAAATTTGTAAAATGTGCGGAGAAAAGTGAATTTAGCGGATTTGCAGTTTATGCTCTTAACTTCTCAGATAAGATAGACCTATCTAAGAAATAATAATCTAGACAAAAGCAAGCGCTAAAATTTTTTCCGTCGGCATACAAAATTGAAAAAGTATGCTGAAATGTATAATAATATGTCATAATGCTTTTCTTGACCCGGTCTTATAAAAATTGATATGTTTTATACATCGTTTTGGTATGTCAAAGGTAAATTTCAGAAAGAAGGGGAATGTATTTTGGGAATTCGAGATAATTTTAAAAAGGGATCAGTGGAAATGTTAATTTTGACATTGTTGAATGAAGAGGATATGTATGGATATCAGCTTTCACAGTTGATTGCAGAACGCAGCAACCATATCCTGACCATTCCAGAAGGTTCTATGTATCCGACATTATACCGTTTGGTGGATAATGGATATATTACCGACCGCCGTGAACTGGTTGGCAGAAGACAGTCAAGAGTATATTACCATATTGAGGAAAGCGGAAAAGAACGTCTGAAAGCGTTATGGAAAGAGTACCATTTAGTTTGTGATGGAATTCAAAGTATTTCCGAATTATCTGCACCAATTGAATAAATAGATTGTGAGGATAATCAGGTGGCATCAGAAGAAACAGAATAAAATGTCTGAACGAGCTTTTATGATACAGTCTGGGAGTGTAGATCGGGTCGCTGAGACTGGTGGGATATGGTATTGTTTTGTTGCCAAGAAGCCGACTGTCTTTGGGGAAGATCTCCAAAGACAGAAATGGCCGTCGGACTGTGTTTATTTCCGATGCGGATCATTTCATTTAGATTCTGTTATTGATCATAGGAAAATACGCTTCAAATAATCTGATAAGGGCAGAATGACTGATTTGTTCTGTTAGATTTTGTAATTGACATAGCATCTATCAATCACGAAAAGAGCCCATATTGTAGACTGGTTATAATCAAAACAAATTGTCGAATTTTGTATGCATGATGTTATATAATTTTTTGTTGGCTCCTTTTTCGGAAAATTTTTCGAAATGGAAAGTAGCTGGTATTGTGAGGATTTGGTCTTTTCGTCTGTCGTTGGGTAATTCCCGACGGTTTTTCGTTTGAACAAGTATCGGAGATTCGGGATTTCACAATGTGCGCCGGGACACAAGAATTGCTATGCAAAATCGATTTGTATCTTGTTGTTGGTCTCGTGCTTTGAAATCAGTTAAGAGCTTCTTCTAAACCGGAAGAAGCTCTCTTTTTTCACCTGAAAACTGTGAAGATGGGATGGAGGAAGATCCATGGCTAAGCTGTTTCATTTAAGTAAAGAAATTCATACAGATTCAACTGGTTGCGTGCAAAGTAAGCATCCAACTGAAGAGATAGATCCATTGTTGGGTCTATTTGAATATTGAGTTGGGCGGAATAGGGAGACAATAGGCAAAATTCCTCTGTTGCCCCGGAGGATAACTCTCCGCCTACATTTTGTCTTCTTTCGGAGATTCTGACCATCAGGCAGGTTTGGCAGCCGGACAACCGCATTCCCATCAAAAAGTCCCGGGCGCTCAAATAGCAGTTGCTGAACAATTCCCTGCGGTACCAAAAAGGTTTGGGATGTTTGGCGATTTTTAAGAGCCGCCTGATGGAATAGCGATTTTCATACCGGGCGGGATAATGGGAAAATCGTTGAGAGGGTAGATTTCCGAAATAAACCGCCCGGTTTCTCAGCAAATCCTTTTGACAAAAGAGGAGGGGCGTTTGCAGTTGTGAGAGAAACCGAAGCTTTTTTCTCCTGAGTGTATGTCTGAGTCGGTCGGGAGAGGTTTCAAGCAGTGCGCTTAACAAACTTTCAAACAAGGGGCCGGTAGAGGCGTAAGTATAAATGGGGATATCCCGCTGGGTAAAGCGGTCTAAAATCATAGCAACCAGACAGCGGGGCGGATCGCTGCCGGAAAAAGAAATTCCAAGTTTCATAAGGACCTCGTTTCTGAACAATATCATTTTAGGGATATCGTCCGATGTTCTTTCATTCGGTTTGTTCTCATGGGACAAACCCGGGATAAAAACAAAAATAACAGCAGAAAGTTCTGCTGTTATCATTTTACGGTAAAAAATTTTGTTTGGTTACTCGCTTTGAAAGGTGGAAATAATCTGTTGCGCCACTCTCAGGCCGTCTGCGGCGGCACTCATGATACCGCCGGCGTAGCCTGCTCCCTCCCCGCAGGGGTAAAGACCAGGACATCCCAAAGATTGGAAATCTTCTCCTCTGGTGATTCTGACCGGCGAAGAGGTGCGGGTCTCCACCCCGGTGAGCACTGCGTCCGGAGCTGCAAAGCCCTTGATCTTATGGTCAAACAGCCGAAGTCCCTTTTCCAGCATTTGCGAAACTACAGAAGGAAACAGGGAGCGCAATTCACAGGGGACGACTCCCAAGGCGTAGCTGGGCTGCACTTCTTTGAGAGAAAGCCCTTTTTTCCCGGAAAGGAAATCGCCTACACAGGCGCCGGGGGCGGCATAATTTCTTCCGCCTGCCTGGAATGCCCGCTGTTCCAGTTCTTGCTGGAAGCGCATTCCATCCAGGGGATGGGAGCCAAAATCCTCCGCTCCTACCGAAACCACAACCGCGCAGTTGGCGTTTTCCCGGTTCCGGAGATATTCGCTCATTCCGTTGGTAACGACACTTTCCGGAGAAGAACTGGACGGAACCACCAAGCCGCCGGGACACATACAGAAGGTGTATACCCCTCTGCCGTTTTCCCGGTAGGAAAGCTGATATTCTCCCACCGGAAGGTTTGGGTGACCTGCCATTTTGCCGTAAAGCCCTTCATTGATTCGTTTCTGCAAATGCTCGATCCGCACGCCTACTGAAAAGTTTTTTGGTTCCAGAAAAACCCCCAATTCTTCCAGCATGGAGAAGGTGTCCCGGGCGGAGTGCCCCACTGCCAATACCAAATTTTTTGTCGGAAGGGTCTGCCCGTTTACGGTAATGGCGCAGACTCGGTTGTTCTGTAAATGGATCTGTTCCAGACGATGCTCAAAAAGCACCTGTCCGCCCAAAGAAACGATTTCTTCCCGCAGGCGTTTGATTACCCCACGCAGTTTATCCGTGCCAATATGAGGTTTGGCCTTGGTCAGAATTTCCTCCGGCGCACCGAACCGATGTAAGAGGGTAAGGATATATTGACAGTTAGGGTCGTTAATCCGGGTGGTGAGCTTGCCGTCGGAGAAGGTTCCGGCGCCTCCTTCGCCAAACTGCACATTGCAGACTGGGTCGAGGATTCCTTTTGTCCAGAAACCATCGACCACCTGCACCCTGCGGTCAACGTCATAACCCCGTTCCAGAACGATAGGACGGTATCCCTCTTTAGCAAGCAGATAGGCGCAGAAAATACCGGCGGGGCCAAACCCTGCGATATAAATAGGATGCTTGAGAGGAAGGGTCCCTTTTGTCACCTGGAAAGGATGCTCCTCTTTCCAGGCAATCTGTGAGGAGCCGAGTCTTTTGCAAAGCTGCTGTTCTCTGTGAGGTTCCTTTAATTGGACGAGAACCGAGGAGACAAACTGAATTTGATTCTGCCGTCTGGCGTCCAAAGACTTTTTATAAAGCTTTATAGAACGGACTTCCCCAGAAGAAATTTTTAAAAGGCGGAGGGCCTTCTCGAAGGCTTCAGATTCCTGAGCATCAATAGAGGTTTTGATACTGTTAATTAAAATTGCCATAGAATAAACTATCGCTTTGCCTGCTGCAAAAGCGTCCTTTCTGAAAAGATGAGCGTGGATTTTTAACAGATCCACTCAGTAAATGGAGCAATTAACTGAGAAAAAGGGGAGAAGCCGGCATTGAGTCTGGCTTCTCCCAAAAGCGTTATCATTCGGTTTCTTCAATCGATACCAGAACGGATTTTTTACCTACTGCCCAGGCCTGACTGCCATCGACGACGGAAATCAAGGCTTCCAGACGCTGCTGCCCGGGTGTAATGCTGCCAAGCTTGGAGAAATCCACTGTGGCAACAATATCGGAAGAGGTGAGAGCGGCAATATCGTCGGCGTTACCTACGAACTTGATATCAGAAATTCTACTGCTTAACAACTCAGCGTTATAGTTGGAGGGGACGTTTTTCAATACAATATTTTCGCAGGAAAGATAGGTACTGGACATCCCTTCAGAACCAAAGGTAATATTGACCGTAGTGATATCATCTAGGTTGAGATAACCTGCTAAGAGGGATACATCCATAGAAATAGTTTTCCCCAAATCCACCATCCTGAAATCGACCTCCCCTAAAGAGAGGGATTCCACTCCTGCGGCGGCATCTACCGGAATGGCAACGTTTAACTCATCTGCCGGCTCTATGGTATAACTGATCTCTGAGGTATCAATACCGCTGGGAACATTGATATAATCAAAGGTCAGCGGAAGAGTGGTTTTCTGATAAAGAGGAATGGTAATTCTCAAATCCTCCGAAGAAAACTGTAAATATTCCTGGTCAATTTCGTTTCCATTGCTGTCCTGAAGCACCAGCGTGCCGTCCAATACAGAGGAAGAATTGATTTGGAGTTTTTCGGTATTTTGCACAATGCATTTCGCGATTTGATTTACTTTGTTTTCCGGTCCGGAAATGGTCAATTCGCCGGGAGAGACTGTATATTGGTCGATGATATAACCTTCTGCCGCCGTAACATTAGGGGCGGATGCTTCCGGTTCAAAGGTCTTGGTGGCTAATCGGTCAAAAGAGAGTTCGATAGTGGAGGGGGTGGTGCTGACAATCTCGTAATTGTCGTTATTAGATTCTTTTGCTTCCACTCTTACTTCCAGAGAGTAAGTGCCGGGAGCGGTGACCGAAGTAAGGTTGACAGTAGCACTGAAGTCGTCTGGGCCTAGACGGCCTACATAAAAGGCCTTTCCTCGCACCCGCACATCTATATACTGCACATCGGTATTTAATACCGTTAGGCCGCTGCTTTCGGCGATGGTGCCGGAAAGATCTACCGAGACGGGAACATTGCTAATTGTGGAGTAGGTATTAGGGTCAACGGTGGCAATGATAAGGAACCAAGTGATGATTGCGATTAAAATGGAGAGTATTTTTAAAAAGCGGTTGTTTTCAAACAAGCCGCTAAAATTAAATTTCTTTTTTTTCGGTTCCTGCTGTTTTTGCATTTGTTCTTTTGCACTCATTTGTTTTTCCCCCTCTTCAAATGCTGTTTGATCTTCAGAGAAGAAATTTTGTGCTCCTCAGAAGGCTGAGGAATCAATTTAGCGCGTAAAAACTGAGTCAGCCGATCACTGGAAAATCCCCGCATCAGATGGCCGTTTTCTGCAATAGAAACCGTCCCCGTTTCCTCCGAAACCACAATGGTGATAGAGTCGGAAACCTCACTGATTCCCAAAGATGCCCGATGACGGGAGCCCAACTTGGTTTCAATCAATTCTTCTTTCTGGGGCTTGGGCAAAAAGCATGCGGCCGCCAGAATTTTACCGTCCCGCATAATAACAGCTCCGTCGTGCAGCGGGGTATTGACAAAGAAGATATTTCCAAAGAGCTCTTCACTGGGCTGAGCATCCAGATAGACGCCGGTAGCGATCTGTTCGCCTAATTTGGTTTCCTGTTCCAGCACGATCAGGGCGCCGGTCTTGCTTTGAGAAAGCTTTGCCACGGAATTGACGATAATCGGAATCGCCCGTTCCCAGTCACTGAGATGTTTTTCAGAAGCGGTATTGGTAAAGACTGACGTAACCTTGGTGCGGCCCACCCGTTCCAGCGCTCGTCTGAGTTCCGGCTGAAACAGGATGACAAGGGCTAAGATTCCGCTCTGGATGATGTTTTCCAAAAGGAAGGTCATCGTTTTCATATTGGAAATTTTGACCACGAAATAAGCCAGCAGAAGCAAAATGATCCCTTTTAAAAGCTGTTCCGCACGGGTTTCTTTTGCAAACTGGAACGTTTTATAGACGATGAAAGAAATTAGCAGAATATCAATAATATCTTGTATGCGAATGGTCTTGATGATACTCCATAAAGACCAGAATAAATCCTGTATGACATGCATAACAATACATCCTTTACACAGTTTCTTATTCATATTTTACCAAGTTCAGGCCTATAATTCAAGGGAAAAGCGGAAATATTTCAAAAAGGAGACGATTCCTGCAAAACTCGTTTGATTCGCACCTTTTTAAGAACTTAGCCTAGGGGAGTTAAGATCCTAAATAAAAATTTAGCGCGCTTGTCGGCTTTGCCGACTGGCGTTTTATGGCAGGGGAAGTCCCCCACAAATCTCGCTATGGCGAGATTTGGTTAGGTTCGATTTATCGTACATGTCGCTGAATCGAACATTTATGTATAAATAAGCTTTGTTCAGCAATTTAGTCTGTCGGGGTTCCGCCCCCGACGCGACGGGTTCCTTTGGTACACGCCAAAGGAACCAAAACGTGCCCCTCGCCAGGGGGAAACTCTCCTACGGAGAGTGACGGGTCTTAAAAGTTGGCTCCTATCCAAGTACGACGGAAAATATTAGTTGCTACCATAATAACCGCCAGCACGAGCTGTAAACTAAATTTTTCCTTCTTAGCGTGGTTAGGAGAATACTTGTTAGAGCCGTACCAAAGCCGCCGCGGCGTTTGAGCGGCGCCCTTTTTCTCAATTTTGGGCGAGCAAAATTGAGCCGGGGTCTGGGAGCCGGTGCTCCCAGGTGATTTCTTCTTTCTCTGAAAGAAAGTGATAGGGCAAAAAATCGTTTTAAAATGAAACGATAAATTTCTGTTGGAAAACAACATTCTATCTATCATCCTCTACAAAAATGATTTCCGGAAGAAGTCTTTCTTTGGCTTAAAAATGCCTTGACTTTTTTGAAGCCTATTGATATACTTTTTATGTTATCCTTGCTCTGTGATACGTTGCAGGGCCTAAAGTCCAAAAGGAGGTGCTATTTAATGGCAAAATTAGAACAAAACTATGAATCTGTCCTGGTTTTAAGCACTAAGTTAGGTGAAGAGGGTATCAAGGCGGCTGTTGAAAAATTCACAGCGATGATCTCTGAAGCAGCTAAATTAGAGTCTGTCGATGAATGGGGCAAACGTAGACTTGCTTATGCAATTAACTACGAAACCGAAGGTTACTATGTACTGTTTACCTTCACAAGTGCTCCGGCTTTCCCGGCTGAACTGGATCGTGTTTACAAGATCACTGACGGCGTTCTCCGTTCTATGATCGTTGCGAAAGAAGAAAACTAAGACTGGAGTGAAAAGCGATGTTAAACAGAGCTGTTTTGATGGGCAGATTGACTGCCGATCCTGATCTTAGACAGACCCCGAACGGCATTTCCGTCGCTACCTTTTCTTTGGCGGTACAGCGCAATTACAATAAAGATCAGACTGACTTTATCAATATTGTTGCTTGGCGTCAGACTGCTGAATTTGTCAGCAGGTATTTTACGAAAGGGCAGTTGGTTGCGGTGGAAGGTTCTATCCAGACCAGAAACTATACCGACAAAAACGGAAATAAACGTACAGCGTTTGAAGTTGTTGCCGATCAGGTCTATTTCGCAGAATCTAAAAACTCTGGTTCAAGACCTGCTTCTCAAAGCTTCCCTATCCCCAATGAGATGGACGAGCCTGCAAAAGGCACCAGTTTTTCGATTGGTGATATCGGAGATTATGAAGAGATCGATACCGACGATGGCGATCTGCCATTCTAATACCTAATGAAGGAGGCTACCAACGATGGAAAGAAACAATAACCGCGGTAAACGTACACGCAGAAAAGTTTGTGCGTTCTGTGTTGATAAAGTAGAGCACATCGATTACAAAGATGTTGCGAAACTCAGAAGATTTTTATCTGAAAGAGGTAAAATCGTTCCAAGACGTGTAACAGGTACCTGTGCTCGTCATCAGCGTCAGCTGACCACTGCAATCAAACGCGCTCGTCATATTGCATTGCTGCCATATATCAGCGAATAATAATTGATTGCAGTTTAAAAAATAGGATAACATCAGCCGGTATGTTTTTAGGACATGCCGGCTTTTTATCGCTATAATCCCTTTCTGTTACACAAGAGATTTTTTAGAGAAACATTTGGCCGGAGCGAACTTAAAATTGCTCCGGCCAATCTTTTTACTGCTGTTTCAGCTCTCCCAAACTCAGGGCTTTGAGATAAGCGTTGATAAATCCATCCAAATCCCCGTCCATCACGGCGTTGACGTTTCCTGTCTCGAAGCCGGTGCGGTGATCCTTTACCAGAGTATAGGGCATAAAGACATAGGATCGAATCTGAGAACCCCAGGCGATCTCCCGCTGTTCTCCTTTGATATCGTCGATTTTTTCCAGATGCTCCCGCTCTTTGATTTCAAAAAGCTTGGATTTAAGCATTTTCATCGCCATATCGCGGTTCTGGTGCTGGCTGCGTTCGTTTTGGCAAGCCACCACGATCCCGGTGGGCAGATGGGTAATACGGACGGCGGAAGAGGTCTTATTGATATGCTGTCCTCCCGCTCCGCTGGCACGGTAGGTGTCTACCCGCAGATCGTCCGGCTTAATTTCAATTTGAATGTCGTCCTCTACTTCCGGCATCACCTCTAACGAAGCGAAAGAGGTATGCCTTCTTCCGGAAGAATCAAAAGGGGAGACCCTTACTAAGCGGTGGACGCCCATCTCGGATTTCAGATATCCGTAAGCATTGACGCCCTCGATCAGGATGGATGCGCTCTTGATTCCGGCCTCATCTCCCTCTAAGTAATCCAGTATTTTATACTGAAAGCCGTGGCGTTCCGCCCAGCGGGTATACATCCGATAAAGCATTTCCACCCAGTCCTGAGCCTCTGTTCCTCCCGCTCCGGAATGAAAGGTTAGGATTGCGTTGCTGTGGTCATATTCTCCGGTGAGCAGGGTAGAGAGTTTCTGAGCCTGTAATTCCGATTCGAACTTTTCATAACTTTCGGTAATCTCCTCTAAAAGAGATTCATCGTTTTCTTCTATGGCGATTTCCAGCATCGTTTCGGTATCGTCAAACAGTGTAGAGAGTTTATCATAATTTTCCAGAACAGCTTTTAGCTGGCTGGTTTTCTGAAGAATCTTTTGGGAATGTTCCATATCGTCCCAAAAGCCCGGTTCTGTCGCTTTATGCTCCAGTTCAGCAATCTCTTTCTGGACTTTTTCTAATCCCAAAGCGTCTTTTAACTCCATCAGCTCCGGTTTGAGGTTCTGCAATTTTACCTTATATTCATCATATTGAAGCACAGACTACCATCCTTTTGCGTTAATCTATTGGCATTTTGCCGCTGTTTTTTCATCATCATTCTGACTGGCAGATTCTCTGACGACAAATCATCAATATCTTTATCATAATATATTTTTGCGCTTTCGTCTACTGTTTCTTGGCGATTTTTCGGTTTCGTTTTTGTTGACATCTAAAGAAAAAACAGAAATTGATCTGCCTAGAATTTAGTTGGATCTGGACTTGGCTGGTCGGGGTTCTGTCCCCGGCGGATGGGTTTCTTTTGCTCGTACAGAATTGAAGAAAAACGTGCCGATTAAACACCGTGTGAGGCTGGTTCTCCTGGAAGGGGCACACTTTTGGTATCTTTTGATGTGGACGCAAAGAGGAAAGAATTTGTTTCAAAATTGTCACGTGAAGCGCTTGGCATCACTGTGGTTTAGAATTCACTGGATTCGAAACGCCTTACATTTCTGCTTTCTGAAACGAATCAAACCCAAGGGCGGCTTTATAAGCCGCCCTTGGGTTTCTTAGCAAGTATAAACTTACCGATTTAGAATCGTCATAAATTCCTCGCCGGTAATCGTTTCTTTTTCATACAGATATTTTGCCAGCTCATCTAGCTTCTGACGGTTTTCTGTCAAAATTTGCAGGGCCTTTTCATGTTGTTTCTTTACCAACGCTACGACCTGCTTGTCAATTTCCCGCTGGGTTTCCGCAGAGCAGGCAAGGGAAGTGTCGCCTCCCAAATATTGGTTGGTCACGGTTTCCATCGCTACCATGTCAAATTCCTCGCTCATGCCGTAGCGGGTGATCATAGCCCGGGAGAGCTTGGTGGCCTGTTCGATATCGTTGGACGCGCCGGTGGTGACGGAACCGAGTACCACTTCTTCGGCGGCCCGGCCTCCGGTTAATGTGGCGATTTTGTTTTCAATCTCTTCTTTACTCATCAGGTAGTGTTCTCCTTCGTCCACCTGCATGGTATAGCCTAAAGCGCCGGAGGTTCGGGGAACAATGGTGATTTTTTGAACCGGGGCAGAATGACTCTGCATCGCGGCGACCAAAGCATGCCCGATTTCGTGATAGGATACAATCATCTTTTCCTTGTCGGTCAGGATGGCGTTTTTCTTCTGATATCCGGCGATGACTACTTCGATACTTTCCTCAAGATCCGCCTGAGTGACTGATTTCCGGCCGCTTCGGACTGCGCGCAGAGCCGCTTCGTTGATCATATTGGCAAGCTCTGCTCCGGAGGCTCCAGAGGCCATACGGGCGATTTTATATAAATCAACATCAGGAGCGATCTTGATTTTTCTAGCGTGAACTTTCAGGATTTCTTCCCGTCCCTTCAGGTCAGGAAGCTCTACGGGAACTCTTCGGTCAAAACGGCCGGGGCGGGTTAAAGCCGGATCAAGGGATTCCGGGCGGTTGGTAGCGGCCAGAAGGATCACACCGCTGTTTTCCTCGAAGCCGTCCATTTCAGTCAGCAGCTGGTTGAGCGTTTGCTCCCGTTCGTCATTGCCGCCGATCTGACCTTCCCGCTTTTTGCCGATGGCGTCGATTTCGTCGATAAAGACGATACAGGGAGCCTTTTCTTTCGCTTGCTGAAACAGATCGCGGACTTTGGCCGCGCCCATTCCTACGAACATCTCCACGAATTCGGAACCGGACATGGAGAAAAAGGGAACATTGGCTTCGCCGGCTACCGCTTTTGCCAGCATGGTTTTACCAGTACCAGGAGGGCCCACCAGCAAAATGCCCTTGGGCATAGAGGCCCCCACTTCTTTATATTTGTTGGGGTTGTGCAGGTAATCAACAATTTCCGTCAGATTTTCTTTCGCTTCGTCTTCTCCTGCTACGTCGGAAAATCTGATTCCTTCAGAGGATTTTACATAGACCTTGGCATTGCTTTTTCCCATTCCAAAAGCCATGGAATTGGCGCCTCCGGCCCGCTGCATCAGTTTTTTGGACATATATTGTCCGATGCCGATAAAAATGATAATTGGGAGGATCCAGGTGAGCAGAAAGCTTAGCCAAGGAGACATCTGTTCGATGATCTCACTGGAAAATTTCGCGCCGGAGTCATATAACCGCTGGGTCAGGTCTGGATCATCCATCATTCCGGTTTTGTAAACGTTTTTATTGTCTTTGTCGGTGAACACAATCTGGTTGTCCTGAGACTGAATTTCTACTTGGCCAATGTCACCTTCCTCTGTCATGGAAATAAAGGTGCCGTAGTCTACCTGCTGAATCTGACGCTGCATCAGCCAGGGCATGGCGAGAAAATTAAAGAGCATCAGAATCAAAATTACGATTACATAATAATAAATCAAAGGCTTTTTGGGGCGTTTTACTTCATTCATTGGAGGAGTCCTCCTCAAAATTGCTGTCCTCTTGCTTCGCTGCGTCCTCTTCCATTGGTTCTGCGGCTGCTTTTTTTCTCTTTTTATGTCTGAAAATCGCCAGAGTGGTCAAAAGACTGATTAGAGCTGCACTGCCTGCGCACAAAGCGGCCAATATCCATTTATTCTGTTTCATCTTATTTTTCCTCCTTCTTTTTTTTCCTTTTCCTCTGAATTCATTTGCAGGTCCATTGCTTTTAGTACGGAGAGCAACGCATAGCGCATGGACTGAACGGCGAAATCGATAGCGTATTCCGCATAAAGGGCAGTGGCCTCGGCCTGATTTTCCGACGGGGTATTGATTTCACTGCACAGATAGTCCGGAAGATCCTGCTCCAGGATTTTTCTCGCCCTTTGGAAATAGTCCAGCTGCGCGCGGGCTAATGCCGCTACTGCCGGAGAACGGCTGCCCTCTACGTTTTTCTGAAGCATCAGTTCATTTTCCCGGTATTCGTCTGCGGTTTTCTGCAATTCCTGCCGGATTTTCGGGTGATCCTCCTGCTGACAAAGCCGGAGCCGGGTCTGCGTCCTCCCGTACTGCTGCTCCAGTTCATACAGCTTGATTGCGAACATCCCTTCCTTCAGCTTCATAAACAAAACTCCTTTCCCGGAATCTGATGTCCCGCTTTCTGTTATACCAGATCGATGCAAAAGCCGCTACTTGCAATTTTCGGGATTTGTATAGACAAAACCTTCTAACTGTAAAGAAAATTGACAGATTGGGGATTCTGTAAAGACAAACCACAAAAATTATCAGTGTCGTTTTGGGGGCGGCTCTGTTATTCTATAGGTAAGGCGGTACAGGAACTTCGATCATCCGACTATTTTCCAGAGGGGATTGTTCTGGGAAAAAACGCCGAAACCGCCGGAGCAAGCGTCCTTGCTCCGGCGGAAAAATAAAGAAGAAGGAGGAATTTCTATGAAAAGAAGATCGGCATTTGGATGGGGAGAACTGCTGATAGGGATTGTTCTGATGGTATTAGGCGTTGTTACCTTTGTTCGGCCAGCCGGCGCTTTGACAGGAATTGTTTTCGTTTATGGGATTCTGGCGGTGATTACCGGCATTGCGGATATCGTATTCTATGTAAAAATAGAACAGCACACAGGCTTTGGTCCAGCGCTGTCTCTGGTGACAGGAATTTTAAGTATTCTGGCCGGTATTTTGCTGCTGTTTCATCCCGGAGCCGGTAAATGGGCTATGGTGATCCTGTTCCCAATTTGGTTTATCGCCCATTGTATTTCCCGTTTGACTCATCTTCCCATCATCCGTCTGACGGCGGGAACCGGGTATTACTATTTCACATTGATTGTAAATATCTTGGGGCTGCTGCTGGGATTCGCCATGCTTTTGGACCCGGTATTGTCCCTTTTGTCGGTCAGCTATCTGATCGGCGGCTATCTGATTTTGATAGGAATTGACCATCTGGTATTGGCGGTGAGTGAGATTGGAAGAAAAAATGAATAAAAAGGATATGATTCGGCTGCTGGTTGCATTGGATCAAAACTATCTTCCGCAGCTTCAGGTGCTGATTACTTCTATTTCAGTGAACAATCCGGAAGAGGAGATAGAACTCTATCTGATGCACAGCGCGATTCCCTCAGAGGAACTGGAACGTGTGGCAAGGCAGTGCCGTGCGCTGGGATATGGCTTCTGTCCGGTGAAGGTAGATTCTTCGCTGTTTCAAGATGCTCCTGTGACAAAGCGGTATCCCCAGGAGATGTATTATCGTCTGCTGGCTCCGCATCTGCTGCCGGAGCATTTAAACCGGATTTTATATTTAGATCCCGACATTCTGGTCATCAATTCTCTGCGTCCCTTGTGGGAGATCGATTTAAACGGCAGGCTGTTCGCCGCGGCTTCTCATACCGGCGTGACGGAAATCGCCAACAGCGTCAATCGGATCCGCCTTGGGACGGACAGTGATTATTTTAATTCCGGTGTGCTGCTGATGGATTTAAACCAGTGCAGAAAGGAAATTTTGCCGGATGAGGTTTTCGCCTTTTCCGCCGCTCATTCTACCAGTCTGCTCCTGCCGGATCAGGACATTCTCAATGCCATGTACGGCAGCCGCATCCTGCCGTTGGACGATGCAGTCTGGAACTACGACGCCCGCAACTATAAGCGATATCTGGTGTGCAGTTCCGGCAAGGCAGATCTGGACTGGGTGATTTCCCACACAGCGATCCTTCACTTTTGCGGAAGGGCCAAGCCCTGGAAACCGGGCTATCCCTATCGTTTCGGAATCCTCTACAAGCATTATGCCAGACTGACGCAGAAACAGTTTGCCGAGTAGATAGGAAATTTCGGAAAAATCGTGAGGTGATTGGAGATGCATAAAACCACGCAGGAACGGATCGATTTTCTGGTAAAGGTACTGTATGCGGCTGTTGTGCTTCTGCTTTGCTATATTGGGCTGCGTATTGTAGGGTTAATCTGGCCTTTCTTTTTAGCATTGGTGCTGGTGGGATGTGTCAGCCCTCTGGTGCATTTTGTCCACAGAAAGCTCAAAATCAATAAAAAATTGACTTCTGTGCTCTTTTTGGCCGCTCTGTATGCGGGGGTCGGTTTTCTGCTTTTTTCGGTCTGTACCAGGCTGGTTTTCTGGCTGGGAGAGCTTTTTAGCCAGATGCCGGTTTATTATCGGGAAACCATAAGCCCTGCTTTGGACAGTGCGGCGAATTGGCTTAAAAATTGGCTGTCCAAAATGCCGGTGGGGCAGACAGCGTATTTTGAAAGTATGGGAGAGAGTTTTTCCGATGCTTTTACGAATCTGATCGGAAGCATTTCAGGCTGGGGCATCGAGCTTGTCACCGATCTGGTCGGCGGTATCCCCAACCTTTTGATTTCCATTGTGTTCGCTATTCTGCTTTCCTTTTTTATCAGCCTGCAATATGATCAGGTAAAGGCTTTTTTGAAAGCGCAGCTGCCGAAAAAATTTTCCGGCAGGATAAACGAGCTGAAGATGTTATGTAAAAGTACGATTTTCAAATACCTTAAAGCGCTTTTTATTCTGATGCTCTGCACTTTTGCACAGCTGAGCATCGGCTTTCTGATATTGGGGATTGAGAATCCCTTAGGAAAAGCCGCGGGAATTGCGCTTTTTGACGCGCTGCCTGTTTTTGGTACTGGAGGAATTATGATTCCCTGGGTACTGATAAAGCTTCTCCAAGGAAATTTTTCTCTGGCGATTGGTCTTGGTATCCTGTATGCCATTGTGACGGTCGTCCGAAATTTAATCGAGCCGAAAATAGTGGGGGATCAGCTAGGATTAAATCCTGTAGTCTCACTGATTTCTATTTATTTGGGATACAAATTGTTTAGCGTCATCGGAATGATCCTGTTCCCAATCCTTGCCCAGATTTTATTAACCCTGCATCGCAACGGAACAATCCGCCTGTATCGGGAATGGAGAGAGGAAGATAAAAATGATGCGCCGTAATAAACGGCGCATCATTTTTTGTCTGTTTCTATAGTTTCGGGGAGTAACCGGCAGATTTGCTTGGCTAGGTTTTTCACATCCACTTGATTTTGTTCACAGCACAGAAAGAGCAGACCGGATATCCCGAAAGCCCAGAAATTGAGAGCCAGTTCCATATCAGAATAGCTGATAGAAAGCGGATGACCACTATTTTTGATTAGCTCTTGGAGATAGGTTTTAGTAGAATGAACAAACAATCTTTCGATTTGTTCCCTCTTTTGAGAATCCAAAAGCTTACGAATCAACCGGCGGTTTTCTACGGCAGAGGAGATGAGGACGCTCAGAGCTTCTTCCGGGGTGTCGGCTTCCAGGCTGCGGGCAAGCATGCTTTGGGTCGCCCGTTCCATTGACCATTCAATCACTTCCATAATATCCTGAAAGTGATAGTAAAAGGTTTGCCGGGAAATGTTGCAGGCGTCAATCAAAGATTTTACAGTGATTTTATCAATCCCTTTTTCTTTCATCATAGACATCAGGGTATTGGAAATGATCGTTTTCATATCAACCGGCATAAAGCGCACCGCCTTTCTGTTGCTCAAATTAACATAGAATACTTCGCTCTGTCAAGCGGGAAAAATCTTACAAGAAAATCGTCGAGTAAGGCCGGTTCCAAAGCTGGGGAACAGCAGCGGTTTATGTAAGACGCCGCCGTTTACTCAAAAGAGGCCTGATATCCCTCTCCCCAGGTTCGC
The DNA here is from genome assembly GCA_944382885.1 of uncultured Clostridia bacterium. Classification (GTDB taxonomy): domain Bacteria; phylum Bacillota; class Clostridia; order Oscillospirales; family Ruminococcaceae; genus Massiliimalia. The sequence goes on from CALWNT010000059.1 coordinate 20,817, forward strand.
ATTGCGTCAAGGATGGGCTTTAGGCTTCGTCCCAGGTCTGTCAGGGAATATTCCACTCTCGGAGGTACCTCTGCGTAAACCTTACGGCTGACGAGGCCGCTTTCTTCCATATCCCGAAGCTGTGCAGTCAGTACCTTTTGGGGTACGCCGCCGAGAGACCGTTTCAGCTCTCCAAAGCGTTTGGTGCCGGGAAGCAG
>CALWNT010000060.1 GCA_944382885.1 uncultured Clostridia bacterium
GATCTCTGGCAGCAGTTCCTGTACATGTGTGTAATTTCTTTTGCTCATAGAATTACCCCCTTGATGTAGTCTATTTTCCTACATCAGGGGGGCTTTGTCTATTGTCCGTTTTTTCTGGACATGTTCAATCCTTGAAAGCAGGGCCTTTTTATCGAAACTTCTTCATATTCCGGATTATGGCTTTTTAAATTCCTGTTCGCAGTAAATGCAACGATAAGTATGGTTTTCCGGATCACTCAATTTAAAGATATGGTCGATCCCCTCTTCAACAGAAGTAATGCACCGGGGATTTTTACATTTGATCACATTTTCTACCCGGTCTGGCAAAGTAATGTTTTTCTTTTCAATAATTTTTCCCTGATCGATAATATTCACCGTAATATTATGATCGATAAACCCCAGAATATCCAAATCCAAGTCGATATTTCCCTCGATTTTGATAATATCCTTTTTGCCGAATTTCGCACTCTTCGCATTTTTAATGATCGCCACACTGCAGTCCAGCTCATCCAGCTTTAAGTATTTGTAAATCTCCATACTGCGTCCAGCTTTAATATGGTCAATGACCACACCTTGATTCAAACTGTCAACATTCAGCATTTTTCAGGCACTCCTCTCTTATCATTATCCTTGATCTAATCCCAGCAGCATCATAATCAGCGCCATCCGAACATATACCCCATACTGCGCCTGGTCAAAATAGGCGGCCCGAGGATCGCTGTCCACCTCCACAGCAATCTCATTTACCCTAGGCAGCGGATGAAGGACATACATATCTTCTTTTGCCAAAGCCATCTTGGCTCCATCCAAAATATAGCTGTCTTTCAGACGGATATAGTCTTCTTCGTTGAAAAACCGCTCTCTCTGTACCCGGGTCATATAGAGAATATCCAGTTCCCCGATCACTTCCTCCAGGCGCTCTACCTCTTGGAAAGGGATTTGCTTACTCTGCAGTACCTCTTTGATAATATAGTCCGGCACCTTTAATTCATTGGGAGAGATCAGGATGAATTTAATGTTTTCATAGCGGGAAAGGGATTTAATGAGAGAATGCACCGTCCTGCCAAATTTTAAATCCCCGCACAGACCGATAGTCAAATCGGTTAATCTTCCCTTTTTCCGGCGAATTGTCATCATATCGGTCAGCGTCTGGGTGGGATGCTGATGTCCGCCGTCACCGGCGTTGATCACCGGGATTCTGGAAAAACGAGAGGCGACCAGCGGCGCGCCTTCTTTTGGATGGCGCATGGCGCAGATATCTGCATAGCCCGATACCACCCGGATGGTATCGGCCACACTTTCCCCCTTGGAGGCCGAGCTGCTGTCGGCAGAAGAAAAGCCCAATACACTCCCGCCCAGGTTCAGCATTGCTGCTTCAAAACTAAGGCGGGTACGCGTACTCGGCTCATAAAACAGGGTGGCTAATTTTTTCCCTTTACAAACTTGTTCATATTTTCGAGGATGCTCTGCTATATCGTCTGCCAGATCCAGCAATCGGGTTGTCTCCTCCAGTGAGAGATCCAACGGTTCAATCACGTGTTTCATAACATACCTCCATGTTTTTCATGCTAGAGACCGCAGCGAACACGGTCTCCTCTTTTGGCCGGCGCCTTTTGTAGAGCTGGAAAAGCCCTGCACAGCAGGCGCCTGCCGCTTTAAAAATTATTATACCAGAAGCGGTGGTAAATTCCAATGGTAATTTGACAATTTCTTTACATTTCTCCCCTAGGATATCCCTATCTTTCAGATTCCCTCTCCATCAAAATTGGGAATAAAGCTTTCCGAAGCGGTTCCTCCCTCTTGAATAAAGCCTTGGGTGATCCCCAATCGCAGAGCAAAATCGATGGCTTTGTCGTACTCCTTCCGAGTAATCGTCCGGTTCAGCTCCGGGATTCCCTTGACCTGCTCCGTTGGGGTATACTGGTTCATCAGGCTCAAGTAAACCCTGTCCCCAAAGGTTTCATATACCCACCGGATGATTTTTTTTGTATCGGAAAGTTGTCCCGGGAGCATCAAATGCCGGATGATAACTCCTTTTTTCATCATACCATTTTCATCAAATTCCGGCTTTCCCGCCTGTTCCACCATTTGGCGGATGCTTTCCTTTGCATACCGAGCGTAATCAGGAGCGTGAGAATACTTAAGCGCCATTTCATCATCCATATATTTAAAATCAGGCAGAAAGATATCTACAGCCCCTTTTAATAAGGCAATCGTTTCTTTCCTTTCATAACCGCTGGAATTATAGACGATGGGTAAAGTAAGCCCCTGTTCTTTCGCTCTGAATACCGCTTCCAGTATTTGAGGGATATAATGGGTGGGCGTCACCAAATTGATATTATGCGCTCCCTGCTGTTCTAAGGAAAGAAAAATCTCACAAAGACGCTGAGAAGAAATTTTCCTGCCCTTTTGACAGCTGCTGATTTGATAGTTCTGGCAAAAAATACATTGCAAGGTACAGTGAGAGAAAAATACCGTTCCAGAACCGAGCTCTCCGGAAAGACAGGGTTCCTCCCAAAAATGCAGCGCCGCACGAGCCGCCTTGATTTGATCCGAGGCGCCGCAAAAACCTCTTTCTCCTTTCAGCCTATTGACGCCGCACGCTCTGGGACAAAGCGTACAGCTCTTTAATAAATTCTGATTGTCCATTCTATCACCGTCCAATTTTTTCGAGCATCGAATGATTTGCACTTCATTACTATCGCTTTTGCTTTCATTATACTGTAACTTCGCCTGTTTTTCCAACTGTATTTATTGCTGGATCGATCGGATTTTTCTTGGAAAGCTAAAAATGCCGCCGTGACTCAAGCCGCGGCGGCATAAACATTGGTGAAGAACCATCTCCCGGACAATCAAAAAATTATGGGTATCTCGCCAGTCTCTTTTTTAATCCGGTGCTTAAAAAGGAAATTGGTACGGAAAGCAAAAACCACAGAAAAGAATAAAGCAAACAAACCTGACCCAAGAGATTGAATTTCATGTCAGAGTAATCCCAGACATTCCACTTTTGCCAAACATTCACGATCATTCCCACCAAAAATTCTACTGCAGTAATAATACCGGAACCAATCGCGCATTTGGAAAACAAGGACATAGACCTGGAATAATTATATAAATTATATAATAGGGTAAAACAGGTTCCTCCTGTAAGAGACATACTCCAGTGCGTATGTTGTCTCCACAAAAGTTCAATCAGCGAATAGGACACCGCTCCCACTGAAAAAACGGTAAGTTGTTCTTTGATCACTTTCATGATTCGATACCTCTGTCTGTTTTTTAGCAGTTTTAGTATCGCCAGACAGAAGAGAAAATATCAGAAGCAAAACTTTCCAGCCAATCTCATCCTTTAATTTTATTGAATATAGTATATATAGCAAAATTTTATTGTGAATTTATAATATTTATGTTATATTTTACATATAACAACTTTCATTTAGGAGGTGCCGTTTATGCGCAGCAGCGGTATTTTAATGCATATTTCCAGTTTGCCTTCTCCGTACGGGATTGGGACACTGGGAAAAGAAGCCTATCGCTTTATTGATTTTTTAGCTCAATCCGGCCAGTCCTACTGGCAGATACTTCCTATTGGTCCCACCAGTTATGGGGATTCCGCTTACGCCTCTTTTTCCACCTTTGCGGGAAATCCCTACTTTATCGATTTAGAAACCCTGTGTGAAGAAGGACTATTGACCCAAAAGGACTGCGATTTCTATCACTGGGGGGACGATCCCCTAAATGTGGATTACGGCAGGATGTTTGGCGCGCGTTATCCCATTTTAAGAACCGCTTGGTCCAGACAGAAAAAAACATTGGATCTCTCTGCCTTTATAGAGGAACAAAAAGACTGGCTTCCTGATTTCGCCTTATTTATGGCGTTAAAATTTCACTTTAATTTAGTTTCCTGGATGGAGTGGCCGGATCCTGTCAAAACGAGACAGCCGGATGCACTGGATGATTACCGAGAGATGTTAAAGGACGAAATCAAGTTTTTCTGTTATACCCAATATCTGTTTTTCCAACAATGGCGGAAACTAAAGGAATACGCATCGGAACATCATATCAAAATAATCGGTGATCTTCCTATTTATGTGGCCTGTGACAGCGCGGACGCCTGGAGTCATCCGGAGCTTTTTCAATTTGATGAAACCTGCACCCCCAAACAGGTGGCTGGCTGTCCTCCTGACGGTTTTTCTGCAACTGGTCAGCTTTGGGGAAATCCTCTCTATGACTGGAAGAAACATGAAGAAACCGGATATGCCTGGTGGCTCAAGCGGATGAAAGCGGCTTTTTCTTTTTATGATACAGTTCGTATCGATCATTTCCGGGGATTTGAAAGTTATTATGCTATCCCTTACGGCGACAAAACCGCACAAAACGGCCATTGGGAAAAGGGACCCGGTCTGCCCTTTTTCCAAACCATCAAAAAAGAGTTGGGTGAACTGGATATTATTGCGGAAGATTTAGGTTTTTTGACTCCTGAAGTGCATCAATTGCTCCACGATACCGGATTTCCCGGTATGAAAGTACTGCAGTTCGCCTTTTCTCCTTTCGAAGAGAGTGTTTATCTGCCTCATAAAATCATTCCTAACAGCGTGATATACACCGGTACTCATGACAATGACACTACTGCCGGATGGCTTAGTCATGGCAATCCAGATGAAATTGCCTTCGCTGTATCTTATCTGAGACTGAATCACAGCGAAGGTTATGTCTGGGGGTTCATCAAGGAAGCCTTTAAGTCGGCTTCTGACTTGGCGATTATTCCCATTCAAGATTATCTCGGTCTTGGCAGCGAAGCCAGAATGAACGAGCCTTCTACCTTGGGAAAAAATTGGCGTTTTCGGGTGCCGAAAAACTATCTGAGCGATAAATTGTCCACTAAAATCTTGGAGTTAACCCATCTCTATCGAAGAGGGTAAAGAATAGAGGCATCATTTCTTGCTATTGACCAGGGTAAATGAGGTTAGACCTCCCAATCCGTTTATAAAGAACCCATCTGTAAGGTTCGAACCAACGACGCGTCCGGGGAAAACCATAGTCGTCTTGTCCGGAGGATCACCCCACGGCCAAGTCTCCTTGTTTTTCTCTAAATGTGGAAAGCCCTTCTTCCTGCACCGCAGGCGGGCACCCCTCGTTACAGTTCACAGCCGTATGCGGCTGTAGAAACACAGGAAAATTGATTGTATTCAAAAGGAAGAATAAAAAAAGGAAAGACACCGTATGGTGTCTTTCCTTTTTTTATTCTTCCTTTTTTGCTCTGACTTCGGCCCTGCGGTTCCGCAGGGCGCAAAAACCGACCGCTGCCGGGGGCAGAGAAAGGGAGGTTTTTGTGGTGAGGAACAAGGAGACTTTCGCCGCTTCTCAGAAGAATGAAAACAAAATAAGTCTAATTTAAAGAAGTGATTGATTTTTTCATATTTATTTATTATATTGATTAAAAATTTAAAACTTACAGGGGGAATTGACATGGAGATGCATGATAAAGATTGGGATGGACAGATTGAATATTTGAAAAATACACGTGACTATTTTTGGAATGATGATTATTTTGAATTTTTGGTTCATTCTGTATGGAAATTAAATACCCCTATCAATATTATAGATTTTGGTTGTGGATATGGTTATCTTGGCTTGAAACTGTTAAAGCTGCTGCCAGAAGGAAGTTCATATACTGGTATAGATATTGGAACGGATTTGTTGACTGAGGCGAACAGGTTATTCCAAAATACATCGTATAAGTATGAATTCGTGAAAGCTGATTTGCTGGAGTATGAACCGTATCAAAAATACGATTTAGCGATATGTCAAGCGCCGCTTAGACATATTCCTCAATATGAAAAAGTGTTGCAGAAAATGATTTCTTCAGTTACTTTAGGCGGTAAAGTAGTTTGTGTAGAAGTTAATCGTAGATTGGAAAACGCTGGACTGTACATTCAAGGATATGAATCTGAGTTGCATAAGAATGATGAGTGGCTTCATCAGAGATGGCAGCATGAAGTAGACAGTGGGGGAAGAGATTATTTACTTGGTGCTAAAATTCCTATACTAATGGAGAAATATGGTTTAATAGATATTGCCGTTAGAGTGAATGATTATGCTGAATACATAAGCCCAAAACAAAAGGACTATGATTTACATAAACTAAAATTTCTGGAAGAACATCAAAATATTCTTGACAATAAAGCGGATGACGTTTTTGCTTTGAATATACGAAGTATGATTATTACTTGTGGAACGAAATCACAAATTACCGACGAAAATCTGTAACAGATTATCAGAGTGAAATAGAGCCCCATATTGATCGGAGGCTCCATTTTATTTATGTTTTCGAGGACATCCAAATCGTTTCAAACCGGCTTAATCGGATCGATTCCTTTTGAAAAATTCAAATATTTTAGAAATATACAAGATTTTTCTGCTTTTTTATGGTATGATAAATATAACTAACAAAGCAGAAAGTTGAGGTTTTGAAATGCAATACGAAAAGTCTTGTGGGGCGATTGTCTTTCGAAAGTACCACGGGAATACGGAATTGCTGCTGATTAAACATGCCAATGGGGGATATTGGTCCTTTCCAAAGGGACACGTTGAGCCTGGAGAAACAGAAGTGGAAACGGCCAAGCGGGAAGTTTTGGAAGAAACCGGTATAGACATTATGGTGGATACCTCTTTTCGGGAAGTGGTATCCTATTCGCCTAAAAAAGATACGCAGAAGGATGTGATCTATTTTTTGGGTATGGCGAAAAATTCATCTCCTGTTCCTCAGCCTGATGAGATTGCCCAGGTCAAATGGGTAGAAATAAGCCGGGTTCACACGATACTCAGCTATGATAACGATCGGCAGCTGGTCAATAAAGCGCGTCCGTTAATTAAAGACAGCTATTGATGATAAGGAAGGAATCCATCTTTATGGATTCCTTCCTTTTTGCTTTCGTATGAAAAGTTTCCTTTCGTCCATACTAAAGAAGGAGTGATTTTGCTTTAGCATAAAAGAAAGGATTCTTTGTAATATGAATTTAAAAAATGTGCCATCCTGGAAATTATTTCTCAGCACTTTTTTCATTGCATTTTTGGTATTTGGCTCTATGTTTGGCGTAAGTCTGTTCCTGATTTTAAATTCCAGCGAGGAAACCGACAATAATGCTCTAAATGTTCCCATTGAAGATCATTATTCCCCGAGCAATGAGGATAACCTGACTTTGGTGCTGATGGCCTGCCGCGAATCCAATGAACTGCCTTCCTGTTATCTGGTTTGTAAGTTCGATGCGGTTGCAAACCGCTGTAAAATAGTTTCTGTACCGAATGCTGCCTTATCCACGGTTAATGTGAGCGAGAAAACAATTTCAGAGCACTATCAGTATGGGGGGCCGGAAGAGGCGGCGGATGCCTGCGCAAACCTGTTTTTGTTGGACGCAGATGCCTATCTCAGAATGGATACAGATGCTATCCGCACGATAGTAGACTTTTTTTCCGGATTTGAATGGACTTTTCAGCAGGACGTGACGACCAGCCAGTACCAATATGCCAAGGGTCCCCAACTGATTGACGGCAATCGGATGGGAGACCTGTTGATGGATGACGCTTTTTTGGAAAAAGCGGAACTGTTAGGGGAGTTTTTTGAGACGCATTTCTCTGAAAAGCTCACCTCAAATCTGGACGATTTTTATTCTCTTTTGTTTGAATACTGCGACACCAATTTAAGCAGAGCTACCCTGAATCAGCTGGACAAACCGATCCATCGCTTCCTGCGTTTAGAGCAGGAAAAAACGACCACTTTTCTGCTCAACGGCAACATTGCGGGGGAGGTTTTTGTTCCACAGCCAGACAGCCTGAAACAGCTTCAGGAGCAGTTTTCAGATCAGGAGATAACAGAGAGCTAAAATCAGTTTTGTATCAGCGCCTTCGTTTAGCATGAGGATAATGAGGAGCAAGAGAACCGCTTTTTCGTTGTCGATGCCGAGCCGGTCTAAAACACCGGCAAGGGAATCCTGTACTGGAGGATTTGTGCTGATTGGCACAGGTCTTTCATTGTGTGAGGACGAAGGATGAGAATTGGACAGAGAGAGGGGGGGCGGCGTTGTCCCATTGGAAGACGGAGAATTTCCCTGACGGAGTTTTTCATTTGCCCGTCTCTGCATTTCTCTGACACGGCGGATCGCGTCCTGCTGCATATGGAGGATGTCACTTCCGGAATAATTATTTGCCATTTGAAAACAGCCCTCCCAATAGCCCGCTGTCTTTTAATAACGGCAGCACTGACAACAGGCGAAGCATTTTCACTGCCTGATCGATTTTTTCTCTTCGTCTTTCGCTGAAATGAGGTTTTAACGCAAGAAGGAGTTTGGTATTTTCATCTTCCTGCCCCATACTGCTCAAAATTTTTTGCACCTGTAACAAAGTGTTGATATCAAGACCCAGATCGTCCGTTTTTTGCAGGGCGGTCTGTTGTTCTGTCTGGGTAGAATTCTGAGGCTGATTTAATCCGGAGAGCATGTTGCTCAGTCCGGAAAGATCAAGTTTGGAGAGGTCCGGAGCGGGGGAGGAGGCGTTGGTGGATGCCTGCTGCTGTCCCTGTGTCCCGCCCAGCATGGCCGCTACGCTCTGAAGCTGTTTCTGCCCTTCTTCACTGTTGAGCAGTTCCTGCATTTTGGAAAACAGGTCATCCATCTAAGCTACCTCCTAATCAAATTTTCTAAAATATGGTGCTGATTTAGCTGTTAAAGAATTTTTTCATCAGTATTTTGGCCTGAGGAGTATCCATCAATTTTTTGGCAAGTTCCGGGTTGTTTAGGATGTTCTGAAAATTCTGCGCCTGCTGAGGCGGGAGTTTTTTCATAATTTCATCTAATTTGCCGTTGTCAATTTGTCGTTTGAGTTCTCCTGAGGAGGTACCCAACTGTTGGCTGGCCTTTTGGATCAGGTCGTTCATCTTTTTGGGATCAGGTGTATTCATAAAGTGACTCCTTTCAGGAATATGGATTGCATCGAGAGGGGATTCGGAAGATGCTGCGCGGAAAAGGAAGGCTGCGCCCTCTTTTTCAGATGAGAAATTCTATTTCTGCGGTTTTAAAATAAGGAAAAAAGTGATATAATGACAGAGATTACAGCGGGTTTTCCTTTCGGTTCAGGCGTCGAAACGTTTGATCCGGTCAGCCGTCCGAAACCGCGCCGATACCGGTCCCTTTGAGTCTGTCACTTACATGATATGCAGGACCGGCCATAGGTATGACATTGTTCAAAGGAGAAAGAGGATTGGAAAATTGTAGAATTATTGTAGTTTCTGACACCCACGGAGGATTTCATGCGCTCTATGAAATTGTGCAGCGCCATCTTCAGGAGGCCTTCTGCTTTATTCATTTAGGAGACGGTTATCAGGAAATCGATGAAATCAGAGAGCTTTATCCGGCAATCAAGCTGTATTCGGTCTGTGGAAATTGTGATTTTGTCTTTTCAGTACCTGGTACGGCAGAGTTGAATGTGGCCGGAAAACGGATTTTTTATACCCACGGGCATCTGTACGGGATAAAGGCGGGACTCGAGAGGATAATTGCCGCCGCGAAAAATATCGATGCGGATATTGCGCTGTACGGCCACTCCCATCAGGGCTATACCGGCTATGAAGACGGGCTTTATATCATGAATCCCGGCAGTCCGGTCAGACCCAGAAATTCCAAAGCCAGTTATGGTGTCATTGATATCACAAAAGCCGGTATT
>CALWNT010000061.1 GCA_944382885.1 uncultured Clostridia bacterium
CTTCACGGCGTTTGAGTGAAGCGTTTTGTGTCCTTTGGCGCTCACCAAAGGACATCGGGGTGCCGGGGTGAAACGCCCGGCAAACGAATTGATAAAACAAATTTTGTTCTATCATAAAGTCTGTGGAGCTGGTACCCCCACTGTAAGATAAATTTCTGTTTGCAATAAGCCATTATTTTTTCTGTGCCATCATTTTGCGGAAGAAGGAAGGAGAGTAGCCGGTAAACTGTTTAAACTGTTCCGAAAAATAATAGGGGGTGGTATATCCCAAACGTTGGCTGATGGAGAGAATACTCTCTTCGGAATCTGCCAAAAGGCTGCAGGCGGCGGAAATTCTTTGCCGGTGGAGATATTCCAATGGGGCATATCCTGTTTCCTGACGAAAGCGCCGAATCAGGTGATATTTCGACAGATGAAACAGGGAAGAAAGCTGATCGAGGGTAATCTTTTCCGCGATATGCTCGGATAAATATTGTTGAATTCGCATCATTTCCCGGTCAGCAGCATCCTTCCCGGATAAAAATTGCAGCAAAATCACCTTTGCCAGTTCATTGGCCTCGACCCGTTCCAACAAACCGGTGGTTTTCTGGTCGTTTCCAATCAAAGTGAAAATCTGTTCAAAGGTTTGGCAGAGCTTTGGCTGGTATCCAAGCTCAAAAACGGCGATCTCCCCATTTTGGCGGAGAAACATGTGATGAAATGGATCCAGATTCCCTCCAAGATGAAGCCAGTAAATATCCCAGGGAAGTTCGCTGTCACTGCAATAGAAATGAGGGATCCCTGCGGGCAGAATTACCGCATTCCCCGGCACAATGCTTTTTTTTCTGTGATTGACAGCAATTTCTCCTTTGCCGCCGATACAGTAAAGGAGGACAAATTCCCCGATTCCTTCCGGGCGATCCATCTGATGAAAGGCCTCGCCGCTGTAATGTCCGCAGACAGTCAGACGAAGGCTCTCCAGACTTTGCAGAATCGGTTCTCCGATTGTTTGTAGGGTAAGGTGTTGGTACATATTTTACCATCCAATTCTTTGTTTTTCAAGCAGGCTCGCGGGAGCTTATGCCGGAAAGAGGGCGAAAAAGCCGCTGTCTTTCTTTTGCAGAAAAAAGGAAATGATGCAACCGCAATATTGTGTATGGCAATAGCAATTTTTTTCATTTTAACCCGCTTTTTACTGTAGTATACTGTTTTTATTCAAATAGTTCAATACACAATATTGTAATCAAACTGCCGGAGGTAATGATATGGAAGCGATTTCTCCAAAAGATCGGAAAATATTGAGAGATCTTGCCAAGCATCAGTACGAAGTTTCTCAAAGCGAGCAGATGGAGGAGCTTACTAAGCTTTGGACAGATCATAATGACTGTAAGCCCAGCCGTCCTGTATTAACGGTGGAATTGGGCACCTTTGCCGATGATGTGATCCCTCCTCTGCTGAAATGTGAGGGAAAACAGGCGAGGGAAATTGAATCACGCCTGTGGAGCAATCTGGTCAACCACGAAATTTTTAAGGACGATACAGTGGTTCCGGATCATTGGGGCGTATCCTTTCACAACTATTTTGAACCTTTTGATATTCCGGTTCGGATCGAGCATTCTAAAAACGGAAATCTGGGACATCATTTTGTGGAGGTAATCGAGGATCTGGAACAGGATTTCCACAAGCTGAAAAAATCCCGTTTCGGTACGGATATGGAAGGCTTTCAGGCGGAGAAAGACTTTTATCAAGATCTTTTCGGCGATCTGCTTCCGGTAAAGACAGAGCCGGGCTGCCTTTATGCCGTGCCGACTCAGCATATCGTACATATTATGAGTATGGAAAATATGCTGTTTTCCATCTATGATTATCCGGAGCTGTTCCATAAAATGATGGATATGATTACCGACGATTATCTCGACTACTTCCGGTTTTTAGAGGAAAACCGACTGCTTCTTCCTACTGTAAAGGGGGAAGGTCTGGCTCAGGGCACCAGAGATTTTACCACTGATCTGCCCGGCTGGAAGGAATATGAAAAACGTCCCTTTACCACCAAGGACATTTGGGGATTTATGGATTCTCAGGAAACCACCGGTATGTCTCCGGAAATGTTTGAGGAATTTATCTTCCCCTATTACAAAAAAGTGTCGGATCAATATGGTCTGTTGTCTTACGGCTGCTGCGAAGCGGTTCACCCTATTTGGGAAAACTGCATTTCTAAATTGGAAAATTTACGCAAGGTATCGATTTCTCCTTGGTGCGACGAGGAATTTATGGGAGAACGGTTAAGAGGAAGAAAGACCATCTTCCACAGAAAACCCAGTCCAAATTTCCTGGGTGTAGGCAGTGTGCTGGACGAGGACGCTCTGCGCGCCCACTTTGACAAGACGATCCTTGCGGCCAGAGGCTGTATTCTGGAATTCAGTCAGCGGGATGTTTACACCATCAGCAATACTCCTGATAAAGTGGCAAGGTATGTTGAGATTCTGCGGGAAGAATGCGACAAACTTTATCAGTATTAACTTGTTCTATTCACAGAAATAGTTTAGGGTCAAAAGGATTTCTCTAACTGAATCAGGGACGGGCTTTTTAGCCCGTCCCTGATTCAGTTAAGTGGGAAAATTTTCTCCTTTACAGCTTTTTTCGGTAGGCAGAGGGCGGTACGCCCATCACCTTTTTAAAGAGCCTGGAAAAATAGTTATAATCGTGAAAACCGGTGAGAAAGGCGGCCTCGTCCAGCGTGGAACCGTTTTGGATCAGAGAGGCGGCTCGGAAGCATTTGAGTTCATTGACGTATGCAGTCAAGGTCAGATCGGTATGTTTTTTAAAGATGCGGCAGAGGTAGGGCACAGAAAGTCCGAACTGAGTGCTGAGCGCCGGCAGGGAAACCTTTTCCGGTTCGGTACAGTGAACAGATAAAAAAGCCAGGATTTTTTTCAGGTGTTCCAGCGTGGAGAAGTCCCGGTTTTCAAAGGGAGTGTTCTGCTCTGTTTTCAGAGAACGCACCAGAAAAGAGAGAATGCCGAAGACCGCGGATTTCACCATCAGTTCGTATCCGGGACTCTTTTCTTCCACCGCACGGATCAGCTCGTCCAGGAAACGATTGAGTTCTTCACAGCGGGAGAATACCCCGGGAAAACCGCCGGAGGAGGCCAGCAGAGACAACAAATCCCGTGGAGTACCGCAGCTGTCTGTCTTTTCTCCCACAGGCAGGTTCACCGTTTCTTTCGAGAACAGCTCGGGGCTTAGTTGGATAATATAATGCTCGGTATCATCGAGAAAGCGATTTCCCCTGTGAGGCTCGCACCAGTTGACAAATCCCACTTCACCGGGAGAAAGCCACTGGCTTTTTCCGTTGCAGAGCAGGGAAAGTCCCCCTTTTTTTACATAGTAGAATTCCAGCTCCTCATGCCAGTGCAGCTCGCATCCAGCGCTTTTGGAGCTGCTTCTGCGGAAAAAGATATTGACTGGGAGAGCTTTGTCCTGCATGGCAACTTCTTCGTGGCGCAAAAGCTCTTTGACACTGCACGGAGATGGGAAAAACTGCGGATCTGGCATTTTGCCACTTCCTTTCACTATTTTATATAAAGGCTAAAATAATGCTAATTTACGATCATAATACCCATTTTCTTTCCTTTTGTAAAGTGCTACAATGAAGAAAATTCAGTAAAAATAACAGGAGAGGATCATATGAGAGTTCTGTTTATCGACATTGATACCCTTCGTCCGGACCACATGGGGTGCTACGGTTATCACCGGAATACCACTCCCAATATTGACAAGGTTTGTGAGGAAGGAATCCGATTTGACCAGTATTACTGTTCTGACGCGCCCTGCCTTCCTTCCCGTGCCGCCTTGGTCAGCGGGATGTTCGGCATCCGCAACGGCGCGGTAGGCCACGGCGGCACTGCCGGAGACCGGCGCTTTACGGGAAAAGACAGAGGATTCACTGATGTGCTGGACGACAACAATTTTCACAATATCTTCCGTCGGGCGGGGATGCACACCGTTTCGGTAAGTACCTTCCCGGAACGCCATTCTTCCTGGTGGTTCAACGGGGGGTTCAACGAATGTTACAACGTAGGGAAAGGCGGCATGGAATCCGGAGAAGAAGTGCTGCCAGTGGCGCTGGATTGGCTCAGGCGGAATGAGAAGCGGGACAACTGGTTTCTGCACGTCCATTTCTGGGACCCTCATACTCCTTACCGGGCGCCTGCCTCTTTCGGAAATCCTTTTGCAGAGGAGCCGCTCCATACCTGGATCGACGAAAAGACGCTGGAACTGCATAAAAAGCATACAGGCCCCCACTGCATCAACGAATTGAGCATGTATGACGACTCTGTAAATCCCCAATATCCCAGAGCACTGGGAAAGGCGGAGAACGAAGCGGAGCTCAGACAAATTTTTGATGGGTACGACTGCGGTATCCGTTATGCGGACAGCCTGGTGGGGCAGCTTCTGGATCTGTTGAGAGAGCAGGGCGTCTACGACGATACAGCTGTCATCATTACCTCCGATCACGGAGAAAATATGGGAGAGCTGGGCATCTATTCTGAACACGCCACCGCCGATTATCCCACCTGTCATATCCCCTTTATCATGAAATGGCCGGGCGGGCAGAAAGGAACCCGTGAGAATACCTTCCACTACAATCTGGATCTGCTTCCTACTGTGGCTGATCTTTTGGGTGTGGAACATTGCGACAACTGGGATGGGCTGAGCTACGCCAAAGCGGTGACCGAAGGGATCGATACCGGCCGGGACAGCCTCATTCTGTCCCAGATGGCTCACGTCTGCCAGCGTTCAGCGAGATTTGGGGACTGGCTTTATATCCGCACCTACCACGACGGTTTCCACCTTTTTGAGAAAGAAATGCTATTCAATGTGAAAGACGATCCTCACGAACAGCACGATGTCAAAGAGGAATATCCGGAGCTGTGCGAAAAGGGCGCAAAGCTGATTTTAGACTGGCATGACGAGCAGATGCTGAAATCAGATAGTCAGATTGACCCCCTTTGGACGGTATTAAGAGAAGGCGGCCCTTACCATACGGTTGGGCATCTGGAAGATTACCTCAAACGGCTGGAGGCCACCGGCCGAAGTGACGGCGCTCAGAAACTGAGAGAGAAATACGGGAAGTAGATCTGTTGGAGTTCTGAAGCGGAGCGATCCCCTTGCCTGTCCGAGGCTTTCTGTCAAATCGGAACGGCAAGGGGTTTTTGTTTACCGGTTTTCTAGCAATCCTATTAAAAATTAGAAAAATTTTTCCAATATAGGTTGCTTTTTGGAACATGGCAGCATATCGGGGATTAACTGTTCTATTCGGCTTTCTGCTTAACGGAATCTATGAAATATTATGATATGGACATAAAACAAGGGAGAATTGAAATGGAACTGACACGGTTAAACCAGAATCATTTGGAAGAGGTACAGAAGCTATTTCTAGACAATCTGGAAGAGGAACGGCAAAAGGTACCTTTTCTGCCGCAAAAGGTCTCTTTGCCGGATATTTCTGAGTTTTGTAAAAATGGACTCGGAGTGGCTTTGACAGAAAAGGGACAGCTTTTGGGTTATCTAGGTTGCTATGACCCTTGGGAGAACGCCTTCACTACTACCGTAAAAGGTACCTTTTCCCCTATTCATGCTCATGGAGCTGTGTGGGAAGACCGTGAAAAGATCTATACTATGTTATATCAGAAAGCTGCTCAGCTTTGGGTACGGGAGGGAATCGCCTCTCATTCGATAGGATTGTTTTTTCACGATCAGAAGGCGATAAAATCTTTTTTCTGGAATGGGTTTGGTATGCGCTGCGTCGACGCTATACGGCCTATGGAACGATTAGCTTTTTCTTCATTATCCGGTTATTCTTATGTGGAACTGTCTGGCAAAGAGCGGGAAAGCGTACTTCCTCTTCGCAAAGGGCTTTTAGAGCACCTGTCTCTTAGTCCTTGTTTTATGAAACATTCTTCCCAGGAAGAGAAAGATGAGCTTTGTGAAAGCCTGAAGGGAAATACCAGAATATTCGCTGCTTTGAATGGCGGGCAGCCCATAGCTTTTTTGGAAGTGCGGAAAGAAGGGGAGAATTTCCTTGCTAAGGCACCGTCGGTTCAAAATATCTGTGGCGCTTACTGTATGCCGGAGTACAGGGGAAAAGGTGTCATGCAAAGCCTGTTACAGCAGGCGAGTTCAGTACTGATGGCACAGGGGTATCGCCAATTGGGAGTGGATTTTGAAAGCTTTAATTCCGCTGGAAGCATGTTTTGGCTCAAGTATTTTACTCCCTATACCGGAGGCGTGGTTCGCAGAATAGATGAAAATATATTCCGGTTTTCAGATGATAAGAATTTTACATAAAAATGAAATGCAAGTCTTTTATCTGGTTGTATGATAGAGTGACACCAGCATTGAAACCGGCCTTTTAGGGAGATCGCCCTGTTGTTATGAAAGAAGATTTGCAGATTATAAAACTGTAAAGCCAATTTGAAAATTCCTCTCAAAAGAGGTATAATAAATTTTGTCTTTCCGGGATATTTCCGGGGAAATAAAAACCGCCCGGCTAATTTTAGAATGGACGGCAGATTATCCTACGGCGGGAGAAGCGGTGATAAAATGGATTTTGTGCATTTACTAATCAAACCCTCATCGGGAATGTGTAATTTAAACTGCAAATATTGTTTCTATCACGACATCGTGGAAAAGCGGGAACAGCGCTCCTATGGCTTTATGGAAGAAGATACCTTAGAACGGGTGATCGAGAAGGCTCTTGCCTATGCCAAAAAGGAGTGTACCATCGCCTTTCAGGGCGGGGAGCCCACTCTCATCGGTCTGGATTTTTTCAAAAAAGTGGTGGAACTTCAGAAAAAGTACAACCGGAACCATGTGGTGATCCATAACGCCATTCAGACTAACGGTTACGGCCTCGACGGAGAATGGGCGGATTTTCTGCGGGAAAACCATTTTCTGGTGGGAATCTCCTTAGACGGGGTGAAGGACACTCACGATGAAAACCGGTTAGATCCCAGGGGAAACGGCACCTTCTCAAAAATCATGCAGACCATTCAGCTGTTCGAGAGCCGGAAGGTGGAATATAATATTCTCACAGTGGTGAACCGGCAAACCGCCAAAAAGATCAATAAGATCTACAATTTCTACAAAAAGAATGGATTTGCGTATCTTCAGTTCATTCCCTGCCTAGACCCGCTGGAAGAGGAGCCGGGGCAGCATCCCTATTCTCTGACTCCCAAAGAATACGGCGCGTTTTTAAAAACCCTCTTTGACCTCTGGTATCAGGATATTAAGCGGGGAGAAGGGGTGTCGGTGCGCCAGTTTGAAAACTACATTGAAATGATGCTGGGCTATCCGCCGGAAGCCTGCGGCATGAGCGGTATCTGTGGGTATCAGCATGTAGTGGAGGCGGATGGGTCAGTTTATCCCTGTGACTTTTATGTATTGGATCAATACCGGCTTGGCAATTTAAAAGAAGAAAGCCTGGAGCAGATCAATCAAAAGCGGCAGGAGATCGGCTTTATAGAGGCTTCCCGGCAAGTAGATGATGCGTGTAAAGCCTGCCGGTGGTATGCCCTTTGCAGAGGCGGATGCCGCCGGCACCGCCCGGTGAAAGCGGACGGCAGTTTGGGGCTCAATTATTTCTGCGAAAGCTACCGGATGTTTTTTGAACATGCGGCGGGACGGATGGAGGAGCTTGCGAGAATGGTAGCCTCCCGTCATAGATAATCAGGAAAGGATGGAATTGAAAATTTGAAAAAAGATCTGCATTTTTACTGGAAGCTGTTTTATTCGACGTTTCTGCTCAGTGCGTTTACCTTTGGCGGCGGTTTTGTCATCGTCCCGCTGATGCGGAAAAAATTCGTGGAGCAGTACGGTTGGCTGGAAGAAAAAGAGATGCTAAATATTACCGCCATTGCCCAGTCCTCGCCGGGAGCGATTGCGGTGAATGCTTCGATTTTAGTAGGCTACCGGCTGGCAGGGGTGCTGGGCTCAGTGGTTACCATTGTGGCAACGGTTCTTCCCCCCCTGATTATCATTTCAGTGATTTCCTTTTTCTATGCGGCCTTTCGTTCCAATCCGGTTGTCAACGCAGTAATGCACGGCATGCAGGCAGGGGTTGCGGCAGTGATTGCCGATGTGGTTCTCCGTATGGGAAAGTCGATTGTAGACGAGAAAAAGATTTCTTCTGTTTTAGTGACGTTGGGCGCATTTATAGCGGTCTATTTTCTGGATATTAACATTATCATTATTATATTGGTTTGCGGCGCGCTGGGAGCTTTTTTTGCCCTGCGCCGGGAAAAAAGCAGAAAGGAGCGCTCATAAATGGTCTATCTTCAGTTGTTCTGGAGTTTTTTTCAGATTGGGCTTTTCAGTATCGGGGGAGGCTACGCGGCGATGCCGCTGATTCAGACCCAGGCGGTAGACCTCAACCATTGGCTTACGATGACCCAGTTTGCGGATATCATCACCATCGCAGAGATGACACCGGGACCGATCGCCATCAACTCGGCTACCTTTGTGGGGATTCAAGCGGCCGGGATTCCAGGCGCCTTAATTGCCACTTTGGGATGTATCACTCCTTCCTGTATCATTGTGTTGACGCTGGCTTATTTTTACTATAAATATCAGGATCTTATTGTGATTCAGGGAATTTTATCCGGCTTGCGTCCAGCCGTTGTGGCCATGATCGCCTCGGCGGGGCTTTCGATCCTTTTCCTGGCGCTGTGGGGCGGCGTGCCGGGAATCGCGCAGATCCCTCAGGTAGACTGGGTTTCTTTGAGTATTTTCATTCTGGCTTTTGCGTGTCTGAGAATCTGGAAACCAAGTCCGATTGCTGTCATGTTCGGCGCAGGCGTCTTAGGGGTAATCGCGGGGTTTTTGACTGGGGATCTCAAGCTGTAGCGGGCTCTTGGGGTAGAAGGGGAAACGGAAATCTATCTTTTTTATGTGGGGGTGCCGACCCCCACACCCCGGCACCCTTTGCATGTCCAAAGGGTGGAAAGGACCCTGCTCAAACGCCGCGGGGGCTTGGTGTGGCTCTTTGAAGTGTTCTCCTATCCATATTAGAAGGAAAAATTTAGTTTATCGTTTGTGCTGGCGGTTATTATGGTAGCAACTAATATTTTCCGTTATACTTCGTTAGGAGCCAACTTTATAGACCCATACAGCCTCCCCGGCGAAGGGCACGTTTTGGTTCCTTTGGCGTGCACCAAAGGAACCCGTCGTGTCGGGGGCGGAACCCCGATAAACTAATTTATAGAACAAATTTTGTTCTATAAATCAAGGCCGTGCGTGAACGGTACCCCCACATAAAAAGATAAATTTCTGTTTCACCAAGAATTACCATTTATAGAATACTTATTATGACCAGGAACAGTCCTGTGTAAGAAAGAAGTGAAAAGATGAAGCTTTTTGGAAATCGGATTGAGCCCTCCTGCTGTTACTGCAAGTTGGGGAAAAAGACCTCTGACGGGCAAATGATCCTGTGTATGAAAGCAGGAGTGGTGGCGCCTTATTATT
>CALWNT010000062.1 GCA_944382885.1 uncultured Clostridia bacterium
TTTCCCTAGGTCACAGTTAAAACACTTGACGATCACCTTCTGAGACTTTTTGTGCAGCCCAATAATTCCCTTCGGACAGACTGACTCACACATACCGCAGCCCACGCATAAATCAAAATTCACCTGAGCTCTGCCGTCCACCACCGAGATCGCACCGTACTGACAGACTTTGACACAGTCTCCGAATCCCAGACAGCCATAATCGCATTTGCCTTTCCCCTTGTAGTACAGGTTGCAGGCGGAACAGGTGTGAAGTCCTTCGTACTCAAATAAATCCGCCGTCGTTTCTTCCGAACCCCGACAGTAAACATCCGCCACCACCGGCTCAACGTCCTCAAACTCTTTTCCCAGAATCTGGCTGATTTTCCGAGCACACTCCCCGCCGCCGGGACGGCAGAGATTGGTTTTCATATCCGGATTCTGATACAGACGGTTGGCATAATCCTCACAGCCGGAAAATCCGCAGGCGCCGCAGTTCAGCCCTGGCAGCGCTTCCTTGAGCTCTTCCACCGTCTCGTTCGTTTTTACCGCAAATACCTTCGAAAAGATAGAAAGCAGTAAGCCGGCAAAAATACCAAGTCCGACAAAAATCGCTGTCGGAATTAAAATCTGCTGTAACATACCCCTTCTCCTTTCTAACCGAAGATCCCTTCTACCATGCCGCCGAAGCCCATAAACGCCATTGAGACAATGCTGGCGGCAATCAACGTAATGGGCACGCCTTTAATCGCTTTCGGTACCTCTGCCGCTTCTACCCGCTCACGCACGCCCGCGAACAAAATCAGCGCCAAGGTAAAACCAAGCCCCGCGCCCAATGCATTTACCAAAGATTGCAGGAAATTATAATCATTCTCAATGTTTAACAGAGTTACACCCAAAACCGCACAGTTTGTGGTAATCAGCGGCAAATAAACGCCCAAGGAGTTATAAAGGCCTTTCATATACCGTTTTAAAAGGATTTCAACCAACTGCACAAACAACGCGATTACCAGAATAAACGCCATGGTATTTAAATATTCCAGATGATTCGGCACCAAAAGGAACTTGTAGATCGGATAGGTCATCGCGGTAGCCATCACCATGACAAAGGTCACTGCTCCGCTCATCCCGATGGCGGAATCCAGCTTTTTGGACACCCCCAAAAAGGGGCAGATTCCCATAAATTTGCTCAGGACAAAATTGTCTACCAAAATCGCACTGAACAGGATCACCAACATTTCTTTCATGCTCAGCATCCTCCCTTCTGCGCGCAGGCATCCTTAGAAGGACAGTTTTCACAGCCAAATTCCTTTTTCGGCCGTTTCTTCGTGAGGATCCCCACAACAGCAATGACCGTCCCAAATACAAAGAAGCCGCCGGCCGGAGTGATGAAAAAGATCATCGGTTCATACCAGTTTCCAAAGGAGAACCCGAGCCAGGAACCGCAGCCTAAAATCTCACGGACGCTGGACATGATAAACAATGCCAGAGTAAAGCCTACCCCCATGCCCAGACCGTCCAAAGCGGAAGCCGCCACATTATTTTTGCTGGCGAACATCTCCGCCCGGCCCAAAATAATACAGTTAACGACAATCAAAGAAAGGAAAATTCCTAAAGAATCATACAAATCCGGGAGATAGGACTGTAAAATAAAGCTGACAAAGGTGACAAATCCCGCGATCACCACAATAAAGCAGGGAAGCCGTACCTCTTTGGGGATGACCCGCTTCAATAAGGAAATCACCACATTGGAACAGATGAGGACAAAGGTGGTCGCCGCCCCCATTCCCAATGCACTGGAAACCAGTGTCGTAGTAGCCAAGGTGGGACAGGTTCCCAACAGCATCACCAGTACTGGATTTTCCTTTAAAATCCCTTTGCTGAAAGTCTTCCAGTAACTCATGCAAATATCTCTCCCTTCAGCTTTTCAAATTCCTCCAGGGCAAAGTTTACTCCATCCCGAAGCGCTGTGGAGGAAATTGTCGCGCTGGTAATGGTATCTACAGAATCAGCAGAACCGCTGATTCCCTGATAATTTTTCAGATACTCCTCATCTTCGATTTTAGTACCTAAACCGGGGGTTTCCTGAGAGGAAACAATGGCTATTCCCTGAATTTCTCCGTTTTGATTCAAACCGATCAGCGCTTCAATCGGCTTGCTTTTCCCGCCATAGCCTACGGTCTGAATATGTAAAGCCACACCGTCCTTGCTTTCATTGACATAAACGCCCAACAGGTCGGCTGCTCCGCCATCATATTCGTATAACTGTAAGGAGCCGTCTGACTCCGGCAAAACGACCGGGGCGTATTCCGCAAGCTCCTCCTGCGTTAACCCGGTTCCCAAATCTCCCACACCGGTGACCTCATAGGTAAAGGCCAGCAGCGCCGCTACAAGTCCTGCAATCACCGTTAAAACAACGGTAGGAACGATGATATTTTTATACTTTCCCATTATGCGGCCCCCTTTTCTTTTTCTAATCCAAAGGGTTTGGAGGCGGTAAAGCGATCAATCAGCGGGGTCAGCACATTCATAAGAAGGATCGCAAAGGAGGTTCCTTCCGGATAATTGCCAAACATCCGCACCAAAATGGTAATCAGCCCGCACCCAAAGGCGAAAATAAATTTTCCCTTCCTCGTAATGGGAGAAGTGGAGTAGTCAGTTGCCATAAAAATCGCACCCAGCATCACCCCTCCGGCAAAAATTTCCTTTACCGGATCAGCGCCGAAAGCAAAAGAAAGGAGGAATACTGTTCCAAGATAGGTGACCGGGATCACCGGGCTGATCACCTTTCTCACCACCAGGTAAAGCCCGCCGATCAACAGCGCCAGCGCGCTGGTTTCACCTAAACAGCCTGGAACATTTCCCAAAAACAGATCCAGCGTATTCGCCCCTGTCAAATTGGCAAGAGGAGTCGCTGTTGTCACAGCATCTACGCCTTGATCCAAATAATAGAAGGGCTGTACCCAGTCGGTCATATAGGAAGCAAAAGAGATAAACAGTACAATTCGCCCGGTAATAGCCGGATTGGCAAAATTCTGTCCAATACCGCCGAACATCTGCTTGACCACTACAATGGCGGCAAAGCTACCGATCACCGCGATCCAAAGGGGAATGGTGACAGGAAGGTTGAAAGCCAAAAGCATGCCGGTGACAACGGCGCTCAGATCTGAAATAGTATTGCTGCGCTTCATTATCTTCCTGGAAGCGAATTCAAAAAACACACAGGCCGCCACACAGCAGAGCACGACCAAAACCGCTCTCGGCCCGAAAAAGATCACACTGGCCACAAAAGCGGGCAGCAGCGCGATGATCACGTCCCTCATAATGGAGGAGGTGGAACGGCTTTTCAGGATATGGGGAGAAGGAGTTACAATAAATTTTTCCATCTGATTCACACCTCTACTTCTGATTTCTCGCAAACTGCTTGGCAAGCTGATTTTTCTGCGCCAAGTTTCGCTTTGCCGGACAGACATAGCTGCAGCAGCCGCAATTGATACACAGTTGTATCCCCTGACGGTTTAAAGCGGCGGCATCCCGGCGGTCATAGCTCTTTTCCAATAAAGTGGGCATCAGGTTCATGGGACAGACTGACACACAGCTTCCGCAGCGAATACAGTTGGTAGTATTTTCCTCCCGGATTTCATTGGAATGAAACGCCAAAATCGCGTTGTTATTTTTGATAACCGGGGTGTTGAGCTGACTGACGGGAAGCCCCATCATCGGTCCGCCCATCAAAACCTTTTTCACTCCATTATCCACTTCACAAAAACGCAGGACATCATCAATCGGAGTCCCAATCGGCACAATCAGATTGGCCGGTTTCTTCACCGCATCTCCGTCCACTGTAATACGTTTGTTCACCAGCGGCATTCCGTTTGCTAAATACTGTCCCAAAAAGCCCACGGAAGACACGTTCATGACGATCACTCCGCAGTCCGCAGGGAGCTTGCCCGCTTTGACCGTAATTCCTGTCGTGGCATAAATGATCGACTTTTCCGCTCCCTGAGGATAGATCTGCTTTAATTTCACCACATGGAAATGGGGATTTTGAGCTGTGCGCTCATCCACCAGCTCCAGAGCCTTTGGCTTATTGGCCTCAATGC
>CALWNT010000063.1 GCA_944382885.1 uncultured Clostridia bacterium
TAGGATGGTTAGAAGAACACTTCAAAGACCCGTAATGAGCCATTCCGGCGTTTGAGGAATGCCCTTTTGGTTTCTTTTGGGCAAGCAAAAGAAACTCGGGGTTTGGGGGCCGACTGCCCCCATAAGCTAAGTTCAGAACCGGCTAGGTTCTATGCGATAAATTTCTATTTACAACATATTTTCCGTTTTCCCTCATGAAAAAAAGAAAAATAAAAAAGAACAGGAATTATTTCCTGTTCTTTTTCTGGTATCTGTAATTAGATAGCGCGTGTTACTTTATTTGAACGTAAGCAACGGGTACAAGCGTATACACGGCATGGTTTGCCGTTTACAACAGCCTTGACACGTTTTACGTTAGGTTTCCAAGTTCTGTTAGAACGTCTATGTGAGTGAGAAACCTTAATACCGAAAGTAACGCCTTTTCCGCAGATATCACACTTTGCCATAATCTGCACCTCCCATAGTTACTTTGTCTTGTGATTTGACTAACAGTAGTATTCTAACAGGTATCAGCGAGAAAATCAAGCTTTTTTTCTTTAAAATCTAAAATTTTATTTTGTTCTTCGAAAATTTACAGCCACTCTACTTGTTTTTTGCGCATATTCCCGATATAATACTAATATTATCACACTGTCCGGATTTGCTTTGAGGCCGGAAAAAAGGAGTTTCTATGATTACAGTACAAGATATTATGATGCTTGTGGCCCGGGTCATCGTGCTGTTTGTCGCGTTTCCGCTCCATGAGTTTTCCCATGCCCTTGTAGCGAATAAGCTGGGGGATCCGACGGCGAAAAATCTGGGAAGGCTTGATTTGAATCCGTTAGCCCATATGCAGCCTTTACCTACGCTGGGAATGATGGTGCTGGCGACCCTGCTGGATATTTTCACCCATCGCTATGTGCTTGGCAATATGGTTTTGCTTTTAACCAGTATTTTCTTTTTTCGCGCCGTGCCAATCAATCCGATGTATTTCAAAAACAGAAAAGGCGGTATCGCCCTGACTGCGCTGGCGGGGCCTTTGTCTAATGTGCTGCTGGCGGCAGTGGTGCTTCTGCTTTATAAAATTTTTCTGTTGTTTGCGCCGGCCAATGATTTTACTGTTGTACTCAGTTTGTTGTTTTCTTCTCTCATTAGCATCAACTTGCAGCTGGCGGCGTTTAATTTGCTGCCGATTCCGCCTTTGGACGGTTCGAAGGTGCTGGCCTATTTTGTAAGCGACCGGATCACCTACAAGATTTCACAGTATACCAATTATATCATGATCGCCATGATCATTCTGCTTTATGCAACCCCGGTATTGGATGTGGTAATCAACTTTATCTATCGAATTTTATATTATGTGATCGATTTTCTCACCGGCTTTGTAGATTTGATCGCACAGCTATTCTGACCAAGGGGATGTCCTGGATAACATGGAAAAATTGAATTTTAAACTGGAGGTTTTTGAGGGTCCGCTGGATTTGATGCTCTATCTGATCTCCAAGCATAAATTAAATATCTATGATATTTCCATCACCACATTGCTGGAGCAGTATCTCGACTATATCGAACAGATGAAAATGGCGGATTTGGAGGTAACCAGCGAATTTTTGGCGATGGCTGCCCACTTAGTCTATATCAAAACGGTCTCTTTGCTTCCCAAACCGGAAGAGGCTGAAGCACTGAAAAAAGAGCTGGAGGGACAGCTTTTGGAATATCAGCTCTGTAAAGCGGTAGCAAAAAGATTAAGCCAGCGGTTTCAGGGCAATAATATCTTTGTCCGGCATCCCCAAAAAGTGGAAACGGATAAAACATATGGCTTAGTACATGAAAAGGAGCTCCTTTTAAAGGCTTATCTTTCGGCGGTGGGAAAAGCCAAACGCTATCTTCCGCCGCCGAAAACCGCGTTCAGCGGTATTGTCTCCAAGCGGATGGTCTCCATTACCAGCAGAATCCTGTTTGTACTCAACAAGCTGTATTCCGCCGGAGAGGTTCCTTACAGCGAGTTTTTCCAATCCGCGGACCGGGGAGAACTGGTCGCCACCTTTTTGGCGATGCTGGAACTGATTAAGTCCAGCCGGATTACTGTCAGCGAGGACAATACGACGGTCTTTTTTAACCGTGAGCAGGGCTCCGGGCTGTCAGAAGAAGAGATGGAAAAACAGCTGGAAATGACGTATCAGTAGAGGAGGACGGAGTGGAGCATGGACGAAAAACAATATTACGCCGGAATTGAAGCGGTGCTGTTTGCCAGCGGAGAACCGATTTCCTTAGAGCGGTTGTCGGATGCTTTGGAGATGGATGAGATGCTCTTGTCTACCCTATTGTCGAATATGATACAGCGGTATCAGCAAGAGGATCGGGGGATTGAGATCGTCTGTCTGGACGGGATGTATCAGTTGTGTACCAAGCCTCAGTGGCAGGGGCCGATTCGTCGGGCGATGGAAATGAAAAAAAATACCCCTCTGTCCCAGGCGGCAATGGAGACTTTAGCGGTAATCGCTTATAATGAGCCGGTGACCAAAAGTTTTATTGAACAGGTGCGTGGGGTAGACAGCTCCAGTATTGTGAATTCGCTGGTGGAAAAGGGATTGATTGAAGAAGCGGGCCGATTGGAGGTTCCCGGAAGGCCGATTGCTTACCGAACTTCGGTGCATTTTCTCAGAAGCTTTCAGATGAAAGATTTAAGCGAGCTGCCGCCTTTGCCGGAGCAGGAAAATCAAAAGTCAGAAGAAGATTCTCAGGAAGCAAAACGGGAAGACGGATAGCTTTTCAGAGATAGGAGCAGATCCGAAAGAACCAAGAGATCAAAGGAAAAGGGAGTGAGATATTGCCGGTTTGGGCCATTGTATTGTTGGTAATCGCGGGAATACTTTTGGCGGTGTTGCTGAGCAGTATCACGCTCTATCTGCGATATGAGGAGGATCTATCCTTACAAGTCGGTATTTGGGGATTGCGTTTTTGGCTGATCAATCCCGAGGAACCGGAGGAGGATGATTCCGCAGCAGAAAAGCCGCCTCAAAAACAGGAAAAAATCCAGAAGGAACAGAGTGTCTCTCCCAAGACAGAAAAGCAGAAAAAAGCGTCAAACCGGACTGAGAAAAGGGAAAAGGAGAAGCCTTCCGATCAAAAGCCGTCTGTCTCAGTCTCTCCGAAAAAGGAAAAACAGACGGCTAAGGAAAAGGCTCGGTCTTTATCCGAAAAGCATCCGAAAAAGGATTTTGCACAGACCGTCTATTTTGCCCTCGATCTGATTAAGGCGCTGCTGCCGCCGGCTGTTGATCTGCTGAGCCATCTGCGGATCACCCGGCTTAAGGTGTTTATTTCTGTCGGGGAAGAAGAGGCGGATCAGACGGCGTATGCTTATGCCGCGGTGAATACAGCGGTATATAACACCTTGGCAATGCTCAAAAGTTTGATACTGGTCAAGGTGGAAAAAATAGAAATCTTCGCGGACTTTGTGACAGGCGAAACCCGGCAGTTTTACTCTTTTCGGGTTAAGTTGCGGATCTGTCATCTGCTTGCTGCGGCGGTTCGTATGTTATTCCGTTTTTTGGGAATAGCTAAAGAAAAGGAAACCAATGAAGCATCTCCAACGGCTTCCCGGTCGGAGGAGAAAAGGAAAAAATAAAAGGACGGTGTCATACTATGAGTGAACATCCAATTCAGGGTTTGATGGAAACTACTATGCAGAAAATTCGGGAGATGGTGGACGTCAACACCATTATCGGAGATCCGATTCAAACACCGGACGGGACGACAATTATTCCCGTGTCCAAAGTGGCCTTTGGATTCGGTTCCGGCGGGTCTGATATCCCCACGAAACAGCCCAAGCAGGTATTCGGCGGCGGGGGAGGCGCTGGGGTCTCTATTCAGCCTTTGGCGTTTCTGGTTGTGGCAAACGGCAATGTAAAACTGCTTCAGATGACTACCAGCAGCAATACCGCCAACAATGTCATTAACCTGGTGCCGGAAGTAATCGACCGGATCGGAAGCTTATTCGGGAATAAAAAAGAAGAGCATCCTTCGGAACAGACGGTTTCTGCCAAGGAAAAGGATTCGACTCAAACCGCAGAATAATTGTGAAAACCACCTGCATAAAATGGAAAAAGGCAGGTGGTTTTTTATGATGTATCAAAGAAAGTGGTTCAAATGGATTTCAGGTATTCTGGCGGCTGTGTGCATATTCTTTACCCCTGTCAGGGTAACTGCGGGACAACAGGCTCCGGATGATATCTCCGCCAAGGGGTATATTTTGATGGAGGCGTCTTCCGGGAAAATCCTGGCGGCAAAGGAGGAGCATGAAAAGCGTCCGATGGCCAGTACGACCAAGATTATGACGGCCCTCCTTACCCTGGAACAGGACGGGCTTGACGACTTCTTTCAAGTTGACAACGATGCTATAATGGTAGAAGGAACTTCTATGGGGCTTTTGGAGGACGATCAGGTTACTCTGCGCACGTTGGCCTATGGGATGCTTCTTTCTTCGGGAAATG
The DNA here is from genome assembly GCA_944382885.1 of uncultured Clostridia bacterium. Taxonomy (GTDB): domain Bacteria; phylum Bacillota; class Clostridia; order Oscillospirales; family Ruminococcaceae; genus Massiliimalia. The sequence goes on from CALWNT010000063.1 coordinate 4,476, forward strand.
ATGCGGCGAATTTGGCGGCCGTGAAAATTTCCGGTTCTATCGAGAAATTTGCAGAAAAAATGAACGCCAGGGCAGAACAGATCGGAATGAAGGATACTCATTTCGTGACTCCTTCCGGGCTTCATGACGAGGAGCATTATTCTACCCCCTATGACATGGCGCTGCTGGCCAGAGAAGCACTGAAAAATGATGACTTTGCGGAAATCTGCGGGCAGAAAAAAGCGAAGCTCACTTACGGGAATCCCCCCTATACTAGATGGCTGAGCAACCACAATAAGCTTTTGGATTATTATGAGGGCTGTATTGGGATGAAAACCGGTTTTACCAAAAAAGCGGGACGCTGTCTGGTATCAGCTGCTGAGCGGGATGGCATAACACTGATTTGCGTAACCCTAAACGCTTCCAATGACTGGCAGGATCATACCAAGCTTTTTGACTACGGATTTTCTGTGGTGGAGCGTCAAAAGGTGCCGGTAGACTTGCCTCAGACGACCTTTCCGGTAGTAGGCGGTGTAAAGGATGAGGTGGGGGTTACCCTTTCCGAAGATTTATACGCCGTTCTTTCTCAGGAAGAACTCCAAAATGCGTCCCAGCAAATCCTCCGAAATCCCTTCTGCTATGCCCCGGTACAGGAAGGGGATACAGTGGGAAGGCTCCAGCTTGTCTATGATGGAAAGGTAGTAGCGGAGGAGACATTGGTTGCCGCTGAGACAATCGAGCAAAAACAGGTAGATCTCAGCGTGCAGAAAAGTATTTGGGAGCGGATCAAAGGTTTCTTTCAGAAAATGTTTCAGCGTTAGAGAGGTGTGACAGGATGTTCAGAGAAATGAGGCGAAAGGCACAGCAGCTTCCTTTTGAGGAATCGGTGGCTGTACTCAAAAGAGGGACGTCAGGCGTCCTAGCGGTTTTGGGAGACAACGATTATCCCTATGCGGTACCGATGAGCTATGTTTACGACGGGAACAGAATCTATTTTCATTCTGCTCAGAAAGGGCATAAGCTGGATGCAATACGTCACAGCGAAAAGGCCTCTTTTTGCGTGATTGATCAGGATGAGGTGGTTCCCCAGGCATATACCACCTATTTTAGAAGTGTCATTGCCTTTGGAAAGTTATCTATAGTGGAGGAGGAAGCGGAAAAGCACAGCGCAATTCTGATGCTTGCGGAGAAATACCATCCACTGGATTCTGATGAGAATCGGAAGAAAGCCGTTGGTCAGGATCATTCCGGCCTTTGTATGCTGAAGCTGGAGATTGAGCATATGACCGGAAAAGAGGCTGTTGAGCTGGTGAAAAGGAGAAAATAGACGCTTAAAACAGAAACTGTTCGCAAAGATTCCTTTGCGCGACAAATCGCTCAAGCGGGCAGATTAAGACCAAAAGATAGGCGGGATGATCTCGCCTCCAGACGTGATGTTTGAAAAAGGAGAAGAAAAAATGGAAAAAATCAGGATTCAAAAAGTGATTGCAGACAGCGGGTACTGTTCCAGAAGAAAAGCGGAAGAGCTGATCCTCAACCGCCATGTAAAAGTGAATGGACATTTGGCACTGACCGGACAAAAAATCGATCCCGTTAAAGATGTCCTTACCATTGACGGGGAACGGATTTATTATCAAACCAAAAAAGAACATGTCTATCTGATGATGAACAAACCCAGAGGCTATATTACCTCTATGAGCGACGACCGGGGGAGAAGATGCGTCACCGAGCTGCTGCCGAATCTGGATGTACGGGTTTATCCGGTGGGAAGACTTGATCTCAATACGGAGGGGCTTTTGCTGTTCACTTCCGATGGGAAATTCGCCAACGATATGATGCATCCGTCCAGAAGCGTTTCCAAGACCTATCGCGTTACGGTCCGTCCGGATATTACCGACGAACAGGCGGTCAAGCTTTCGGAGGGCGTGATGATTGACGGGAGAGTGACCGCTCCGGCAGAGGTCCGGGTGCTTTCGAAAGAACCCAACCGTGTGGTGATGGAGCTGGTGATCCGCGAGGGAAGAAACCGTCAGGTGAGAAAGATGTGCGAGGCTGTGGGCCTAGAGGTGGCAAGACTCAAGAGGACAGCCTTCGGCCCGCTGAAACTGGGGATGCTCAAACCGGGTACCTGCCGGGAGTTAAAGCCGGAGGAGCTGCGTGCCATCCGGGGGGCCGTGAAAAAACCGGAACGCAGAAGAAAATAGCATTGAAAAAGAATAGATACAGCGGGAGGAAAACAGCATGATAGAATTGTTGCCGGTAACGGAGCCGTCTTTTTTGGATTTCTTGAATAAGACTTATCGCACCGATGGAAAATTTGCCTTTGTCTGCGTGGAAAAAAAGGAAATAAAATCCAGCCTGATTTATGATGTGAGGAAACAAAAGGGAATCATCCTGAATGTTTCCACCGTGGAAGAGGATATTTTTGACGGACTGGTGCGCGCCTGCTTTGCCGCTCTTTTGGAGATTGGAATTCATCAGGCCGAATTTGCGCCGGAGATCGATTCGGCTATGACCAAAAAGCTTGGTTTTGTGGGAGAAAATCCGTATTTGGTAGAATCGCTGGACGAAATTCTTGATAATTGTAAAAAGTGCAAAAACAATCAAGATTAGGCTTGTTATTTAAACGGCGTTTGTGTATAATAAAGACTGGTAATTGTTGTTTATTGATCAGACAAATGCCGTTTTTGTTTCTTTGCCATAGGGCTTGGACAACTCGTTTTGCCCAAAAGATTGCGGAAAACGGTATGTGTTGGGATAGGCAGAAGTCGTGGGATGGTCGGCTTTTTATGCTTGGTCAAAATTTTATTTACAGTTACATAATGCTATTATGTAATATAAAGAATGGAGGAATTGGAATGAATCCTGAAAGCAAGATGAATCAGCTTGCTGAATATGTTGCTATGGCGCAAAAGGATACCTCTGCAAGAAAAAGAGTGGAAACATTGTTTGATGCGGATACTTTTGTAGAGCTTGGCGCTTTTGCCGGCAACGGGAAGGAAACAAGCGGTGTAATTACCGGTTACGGTTATGTTGGGGAAAATCTGGTCTACGCTTTTTCTCAGGATGTAACCGTGGATAACGGTGCAATTACGAAAGTAAACGCGAATAAAATCAAAAAAGTATATGAGTTGGCTGCCAAAACAGGATGTCCGGTAGTGGGCATTTATGATTCTAACGGCGCGAAGCTGGAACAGGCCAACGAAATGCTGGAAGCTTACGGGGAATTGTTAAAGGCTTCCAATAATGTGTCCGGCGTTGTTCCGCAGATTGCTGTTGTGTTGGGAACCTGTGCAGGAACTTCTGCGTTGGTTGCCTGCGGCGCTGATTTTGTAGTCATGTCCAAAGAAGCGGAACTGTTTTTAAATGCTCCTTTTGTGACCACTGCTAAAGGAGAAGATAAAGCCGCTGGTACTGCTGAATTTGCGGCAAAATCCGGGTTGGCTTCTCTGGTTGCTGAAGATGAGGATAAGGCTTTGGAAGCGGTGCGTAAACTCGTCTCTTACCTGCCTTTGAACAATCTGGCTCCGGCTCCTTTGTTTGAAACCGCTCAGAATCCGGATGGAGCTAACTTGCTGAACAAGGCTGCCGCAGATGTGGACAATATGTGCGGTAAAGCAGTTATTGAAGCTGTTGCGGATGCGGAAACTGTTGTAGAACTGCAGGCTGAATATGCCACAGGCGTAGTAACTGCTTTTGGTTTGGTTTCCGGCGCTGCGGTAGGTTTTGTAGCCAACAACGAAACTAAAGGTGAATTGGATAAAGCGGCAACCCAGAAAGCTGCGCGCTTTGTGAGAATCTGCGATGCCTTTAACATTCCGGTAGTCACCTTTGTGAATACCAAGGGATTTGCAGTAACATCCTGCCCGAGTCTGGTCAAAGAAGGTAGCAAGCTGGCTCACGCTTATGCGGAAGCGACCACCGCCAAGATCAGCGTCATTTGTGGACAAGCGATTGGTGCGGCGTATATTGCCTTTGCTTCTAAAAATGCCAATGCTGATGTAACAGTCGCATGGCCTACCGCTGTGATCTCTCCAATGGGATTGGAAGCAATGGTGGAATTTACATCCCATGACAAACTCAAAGGGACTGACAATCTGGAACAGTCCAGAAAAGAATTGGTAGAAGAATATATCGATACTACTGCCGGCGCCTTTAAGGCTGCTGAAAACGGTTTTGTGGACGCAGTAATTGATCCGGCTGAAACCAGAGCAGCAGTCATCAGAGCAATGGAAATGATGGCGGGCAAACGGGAAAGCCGCCTGCCGAAAAAACATGCTACGGCGTTGATTTAAGTTTCATAAATGAAAGATGTTTTGATTAGATAAATGCAAAAATTTAAGGAGGATTTCAAAGTGAGAAACTTTACTATTACCGTTGACGGCAAACAATATAATGTAAGCGTAGAAGAAGGCGCACAGAGCGCGGCTCCTGTTGCTGCCGCTCCAGCAGCTGCTCCGGCTGCAGCCCCCGCTCCAGCTCCGGCACCAGCAGCAGCGCCTGCACCAGCACCAGCTCCGGCGGCTTCTGCTGCTCCAGGCGAAGGACAGGAAGTAAAAGCTCCGATGCCAGGTACCATTCTTGATATCAAAGCCAATGTCGGAACTGCAGTGAAATTAGGCGATCCGATTATTATTCTGGAAGCAATGAAAATGGAAAACGATATCGTAGCTCCCTGCGACGGCACCGTTACCTCTATTGTTGTGAAAAAAGGCGATTCTGTTGATACCAACCAGCTTCTGGCTACTGTTGGTTAATCGCCCCGTATCCCTTTGATAATAGCAAATTAAGAGAGGAATGTGAAAAGATGGCAAAAGTAAAAATTACTGAAACCGTCTTACGTGATGCTCATCAGTCTTTGATTGCAACCCGTATGCCTTTGAGCGATATGCTGCCGATCCTGTCCAAAATGGATCAGGTAGGCTATTATTCCGCTGAGGTGTGGGGCGGAGCTACGTTTGACGCTTGTTTGAGATTTCTGGATGAAGACCCGTGGGAAAGACTTCGTGTAATCAGAAAAGAAATGCCCAACACCAAATTACAGATGCTCTTCAGAGGGCAGAATATGCTGGGTTACCGTCACTATGCAGATGATGTACTGGAATATTTTGTACAGAAATCTGTTGCAAACGGTATTGATATCATCAGAATTTTTGACGCATTGAACGATATCAGAAATCTGGAAACCGCGATTAAAGCGGCGAAAAAAGAAAAAGCCCATGCTCAGGTTGCAATTTCCTATACACTGGGTGATGTCTTCACCACAGAATATTATGTGGACTACGCAAAACGGATTGAAGAAGCCGGTGCTGACTCCATCTGTATCAAAGATATGGCGGCTCTGTTAACTCCATACAGAACTGCGGAATTAGTGAAAGCATTGAAAGAATCTGTCAATCTTCCGATTCAGCTTCATACTCACTATACCTCCGGTTTGGCTTCTATGTGCCTGCTGAAGGGAATCGAGGCCGGCGCTGATGTAATTGATACCGCAATGTCTCCTTTGGCGCTGGGAACTTCTCATGCTCCTACCGAGTCTATGGTTGCGGCTTTGCAGGGCACCGAGTATGATACTGGTCTGGATCTGGTTCTCCTGAATGAAATCAGAACCTATTTCATGACACTGAGAGAAAAATACATTAAATCCGGCTTGCTGGATCCGAAGATGCTTGCTACTGACGCAAACGCTTTGATTTACCAGGTACCGGGCGGTATGCTCTCCAATCTTCTGTCTCAGCTGAAACAGGCTGGCAAGGAAGATCAGCTCACAGCTGTTATGGAAGAAGTACCGAGAGTACGTGCAGATGCTGGTATGCCTCCGCTGGTTACTCCTACCTCCCAGATCGTTGGTACACAGGCTGTATTCAACGTTATCATGGGCGAAAGATACAAAATGGTTACCAAAGAATTTAAAGGTCTGGTTCGCGGTGAATACGGTAAAACTCCGGTTCAGATCGATCCGGAATTCAGAAAGAAGATCATCGGCGACGCAGAACCGATCGACTGCCGTCCGGCTGATCTGCTGGAACCGGAACTGGACAAGCTCCGTGCGGAATGTGCAGACTGGGTAGAGCAGGAAGAAGACGTATTGAGCTACGCACAGTTTGGACAGGTTGCAACGAAGTTCTTTGAGAACAGACGGAATAAGAAGCTGGGTATTGATTCCGCTCATGCAGATGCTGCAAGCGGCGTTCATCCGGTATAGAAATTAGAATGGAAAGCCTTGCAAACCATTCTGACAGGAAGTTTTGCTTGCCGCCCTTTCGCAGGGCGGCATCTTAATAAACCCAAAACGCAAGACATTCCGGGTGACGGATAATAGAAAATGAGAAAAGAGTATGGCATTTTGCCATACTCTTTTTACTGATATTCTTTTGCATATTCTTCTATTTTTTCCCAATCCCAACCGCTTTCGTACATATATCCGCTGTCAATCTCTCCGCCATAATAATCTTTTCCCTCTGAATTATAGGCGTCTGTATAAAGAAAATTATAAAAAGATTCACTATAATGGGGCTCGTCAAATTTTTCTTTTTGTTTTTGCCGAACTATCTGTGAGATTTTTTGAAAGTCGGTCGGAAAAAGGTGTTTTTGAAATTCCGGCCTGGAAAGCAATAATTCTAACATCCCCAAGGCCTGTGCGTTTTCAATGATATTTCCCAATTGACTTTTATACATGACCGGACATTGCTGGTACGCCTTGAGTAATTGATATCCGGCATTATTCCGGGTTAATAGTTCTTGGATAAGATGGCCCGATTCCGGATACTGATCCGGATTTGAGTAATAATAAAAACTGGATTCAGGAAATTGATAAATATTGTTAATCAAAATCGATTGGCAATATTGTATGAGCGTTTCAATTAGTGCATTTGTAGACATTTTGGGAATCTGCTTTTTAAAGTCCGCATATTCGTCCTTGTTATATTCTTCAACTGAAAGGATCTGGTTTCGATTAATATATTCGATACTATTTAAGTCATATGGTTCTTTTACCGTTTTTCCAATATCGCTAAATAATCCATACCACCAACCTATCAGTAAGGACGATATCGTTATTGATACAAAAACGGCGATAAGAAGAATTCGTTTTTTTCTGAGAAAGCCTTTCATTACATTTCATCCTTTCTCAAAATAGCTTTGCAATTTGGCTTAAAACAGAAACAGCTATCATTGTGCGATTTGACAGTTGTCGAAGCGTTCCCAACGAGGATGAGTGCTTTCTCGAATCTCATTTAGGATTTTCTGCTGGCGGCGTTTGGCGAAATGGACTTCTTTGGGTTCCTCCCGTCCTGCCTCTACAAAAGGCCGTTCGTAGATCTCGGCATATTCTTTAAGCTTTTTCTCGTCCCAGCCGGTTTCATCATAGGCTCCGATATAAAGGAAATTGTGCGGTTCATAGACAATGCTGCTCTCGCTATATTTTTCCCACTGTTTTTTGTAGATGGCTTCGCTGAGCCACTCAAATTGTTGAGGGGTGAGATGAAGACGAATAGCGGGCTGAGCCAACAATATTTCAAGATATGTCAAATCCGTAAGGATACTTCCATCAATATGCATGTCTTTGGAATAAAGGCTCAGCAGTTTCCAGCCGGCATCGTTGCGGCCTAATAATTCTTGGAACGCCATTGCCCAAAAAGTGTCTTCGCTCAAAGGGGTTACTGGATGACAAGCCAGTTCAGGGTAATCATAAGGATAAACTGAGTAAGGCTGGTTTGGAAATGTTTCTATTAAAGCGTTGGTTGACAAATGAGCGATTTCCTTTTTCATATCCACAGCTATTTTTCGGTCTACTTCCGCTATTATTTTTTCGTCAGTATTTTGGAATTGTATTCTATAATTGTCATATTTCATAATATCTTTAAATCCATATGGCTCCTCCCGCTTTCCAATTTCCGGAAAAAGACCGTACCACCAGAAGGAGAAAAGGAGGAATATCACCGTTGCCTTTATTAGAAAGGAAAGATCTTTTGGGATGGTCTGTTTTTTCATTTTGCGCCCTCCAATCCAGCATCGCTATAATTTTATTATAACGAAATAAACATAGAAAAACTAGGTAAAAGAAGACTAAAAATAGGAGAAAATTGTTGGTGAAAGGAACAAAAGCAGGAGGCATTTGCCTCCTGCTTTTGTATTACAGTTGTGGAATTTGACAGTTGTCGAAGCGTTCCCAACGGGGATGGGTTTCGGTGTTTAAAGTTTTCAGCCGGTCTAGATGTGCAAGCTTTTTCGTGCGATCTATTGAGCTGTCTTGACGAAGAAACTCCAACTGTTTTGCTCGTCCTTCCAGGATGTGCTCCTTCCAGCCGCTGTCGTATGAACTGTGTATACGGTCATAGCTATCGGTATAAAGATAATTTTTTCTTGCGTGATCTGGAGAATAAAGTGGGTTTAAAAATTTTTCCGCCTGTTTTTGGTAGGCAAGTTCTGAAAGTAATGCTTTATCATTGGCTGTAAGGTGTTGCTGGATATCCGGTCTAGATAGAAGAAGCTCCAAAATGGCGGCGCTTCCGACTAAGTCAGCGTTCCCCTCTCGAGTATCAGATGCAATATCTAGGTTTTGATAAGCATACAGTAGTTCTTTTCCAGCGTTGTTTCTTTTTGATAATTCTATCATGATATCGTCTGCTATAGAACCTTCTCCTCCTCGTATAGACATTTTTCCCCTTTCGTCGAATGTTTTAAACGGCAGGTACCAATAAAGCTCATTCGCAAAGAATTGAGACCAATAACACAGGCTGTCAATTAAGGCGGCTGCTGTCATTTTGGAAAAATGTTCAGCACGATTTTTTTGCTCGGCCTTGAGTACCTCTTCAGAAGAGAAATAATAAGAGGGATAAAAGGGTTCATCTGACTCAAAATCATAAAATCGATAGGATTTCCCTATGTCCGAAAACAGACCGTACCACCATGCGGAAAACAGAATAAATAGAAGGAGGAAAACCAATGAGAGAATAAGGGAAACCCGTTTTTGAAAAAGACGTCGGTACATTATTCTCCCTCCTTTTTAGAGCAGTTTTCTATCTTCATTATAATCAAATAGCGATAGAAAAACTAGGTGAAAGAAG
>CALWNT010000064.1 GCA_944382885.1 uncultured Clostridia bacterium
TAGGAACCAGACGCTCATCCGCTCTGATATCCTGCCCGTTTTGCCGCACAGAGCAGGTTCGGGGATATCTCCCAGTGAGAAAGCTCGCTCTGGAAGGGGCACATACCGGATTTTGCGCATAGGCCCGCTCAAAACGGACTCCCATTTTAGCAAGCCGGTCGAGGTTCGGCGTATGTACGAATTGATTGCCGTAGCAGCCTAAGGTGTCCTTGCGCTGCTGATCTGTGCAAAGCCAGAGGATATTTGGCCTTTTTGGATTCATCCCATCCACTCTCCTTATCTTTCGTTTTCATGCTAAACAGAAATTTATCTTTTTGTTTTAAAACAATTTTCCTTATAACCTCTTTTCAGCGAAAGGGGAAAGCTTTGCGGGGAATCGCCCCGCACGCGACCTACTTTTGCTCGCTCAAAAGTAGGCAAAAGAGCTTCACTCAAACGCCGTGAAGGCTTGGTGTAAATCTTAAAAGTTAGCTCCTAAGGGAGTACAACGGAAAATGTTAGTTTCTGCCAAAACAGTCGCCAGCACCAGCGATAAACTAAATTTTCCCTCCTTAGCGTGGTTAGGAGAACACTTAATAGACCCGCACCAAAGCCGCCGCGGCGATTGAGCGGCGCCCTTTTCCTCAATTTTGGGCGAGCAAAATTGAGCCGGGGTGTGGGGGGCGGTACCCCCACACAAAAGATAAATTTCTGTTTATTTCCTTCATACTATCACCATTTTTCTCCTTCGTCAATTTGGTTTTTCTGTCTCTATTGAATATCAGGATAGGTTCCCTTTGATCTGAAAGGTATTTTTATAAAAATCCAGCAAACCCTCTTTTTTCAACTTTCCAAGTTCGGCAGACATCGCGCTTCTGTCCACCGCCAGATAATCTGCCAGCTGCTGCCGGTTAAAGGGAATGGTAACGCGGGGATTTCCCTGCCTAAGTGACTCCGCGGACAGATAAGACAAAAGCTTTTCTCTGGTGGTTTTTTGCGCCATATGCTCGATCTTCCTAGTCAGCGACAAATTTTTCTCCGCCATTACAGCCAGTAAATTAGAAATCAGTTTGGTATGAAAAGGGCAGCTGGAAGGACAGATCGAAATCACCTTGTCCAGGGATAAAAATAAAATGTCCACATCTTCCGCAGCGACCACCGCTACTTCCATCGCCTCTTGGGGAAGGCAGGCGTAAACCTCTCCAAACAGCTCACCCTGACCAGCCTGGCCAATCACTGTCCGTCTGCCCCAAACATCCTCCTTGATGATATGCACCCTTCCTTTCAGAACGACCCCTATCCCTTGGGAAGCCTCTCCCTGACGGCAGAGAAAGCTTCCTTTCGAAAATTTCTTTTCCACAGAAGACAGGCAGGAGAGCATTGCAGAAAGCTCCTCCTCTCCGATTCCGGAAAATAAAGGCGTTTCTTTTAAAAGAGAAAACATTTTCATGTTATCACTTCCCTTTTTAAAACGTTGTAAAAACAACAGAAAATTTTTTCTTATTATAGTAAACTCAAAAACAGAAAGTCAACCAAAATCTTAATTCTTACAGGAGGTTTTCAAATGCTTAGAAGAATTATTGAAATAAACGAAGAAAAATGCAACGGCTGCGGCAAATGTGCTTCTGCCTGTCATGAAGGGGCTATCGGTATGGTAAACGGAAAAGCCAAGCTTCTCCGGGATGATTACTGTGACGGCTTAGGGGATTGCCTCCCCGCCTGCCCTACAAACGCCATCTCTTTTGTCACAAGGGAAGCGGCGGCGTATGACGAAGAAGCCGTCAAGGCAAATCAACAAAAGAAAGCTCCTCATTCCGGCGGATGTCCCGGAAGCATGGCAAAACAGTTTTCCCGCCCCAGCTCTACCATGAACATGCCGGAAGATACCAGTTATGAGAGCGGTTGCTGTTCTCAGCTGCGGCAATGGCCGGTACAGATCAAGCTTGCGCCAATTAACGCTCCTTATTTTAAGGATGCGAACCTGCTCATTGCCGCCGACTGTACCGCCTACGCCTATGGGAACTTCCACCAGAAGTTTATCCGGAACCGAATCACCTTAATCGGATGTCCCAAACTGGACCAGACTGAATATGCGGAAAAATTGACTCAAATCATCAAAAGCAACGACATTAAAAGCGTCACTGTCGTCCGGATGGAGGTTCCCTGCTGCGGCGGAATCGAGTATGCCGTCAAAACCGCTCTCCAAAACAGTGGAAAATGGATTCCCTGGCAGGTAGTCGTCATCTCTACCGACGGGAAGATCCTTTCCGAATAGTCTTCCCCCTCCATATCCTGCCACAGATTTATCAGAGTTGTCCTTTCTTTTTACAAAACCGTCGTTTTAAAAAACGGCGGTTTTGTTCTTTCAAAAACAGGATGATAATTGATGGAAATATGCGCAAAATAGAAAAATACCGGTCTTGTGATCCTCGCTTTCTCTCTGTTGAATCGTCCTGTCTGCCGGATGCTCCGGCAAGGGGGAAGCATTGACAAATATACTAAATTAGGCTAAAATAAAATTCGTCAGAAAAACAGAATTTTCCTGCAAATCGGTTCTTCTTTTTTGTGTCAACTAAACCAGCAAAAAGGAAAACCAGGAAGAATATTTCAAGCTGTTATTTTCTTTTATAAAGGGATAGAATTTTAATAAAAAGGGAGTTATCAAATGCTTACTCTGAAAAACGTTTCCTTCCAGGTGAATAACGGAGATTCTGACTTGGGAATCGTCAATGACGTCAGCTTTACGCTGGAAGACGGAAAATTTTTGGTGATTACCGGTCCCAACGGCGGGGGAAAATCCACTCTCGCCCGGCTGATTATGGGCATCGAAAAGCCAACCTCAGGTCAAATCTTATTTAACGGACAGGATATTACAGATCTCAGCATCACACAAAGGGCGAAGCTGGGGATCGGTTATGCTTTCCAGCAGCCACCCCGCTTTAAAGGGATGACCGTGAAAGATCTTTTAAGTCTGGCTGCGGGGAAAGAACTGGATGAGTGTACCTGCTGTTCCCTTCTGAGCAAAGTCGGTCTTTGCTCTAAGGATTATATCGACCGTGCGGTGGACAATTCTCTTTCCGGCGGAGAGGTCAAGCGAATTGAGATCGCCACTTTGATGGCCCGTAATCTGAAGCTCGCCATCTATGACGAACCGGAAGCCGGAATCGACCTGTGGAGCTTTTCCATGCTGGTCAACAGTTTCCGCTCCATCAGCCACCAGCACAATGAAAGCGTGATCCTCATTTCCCACCAGGAACGGATCATGCAGTTGGCGGATGAAATCATCATTGTTGCCGACGGTAAAATCACGGAGCGCGGCAGCAAGGAGGAAATTTTCCCAAAATTGCTGGGAGAGTTTGACAGCGACTGTAGATTTAAACGGGTAGGAGGAATTGCGTAATGGAACAGATCGATTATAATTTATTGCTCAATATTGCCGATTTAGACGGCACTCCTACCGGGGCTTACAACCTCCGCAGGAATGGCCAGGGAGTGGAACGGCATTCCACAGAAAATGTTCTGATTACTCCCAAAACAGATAAACCGGGTATCGATATCTATATTAAACCCTATACTAAAAATGAATCGGTGCATATTCCGGTGATTGTCACCGAAAGCGGCATCAAAGACTTGGTTTACAACGATTTTATCATCGGCGAGGGCGCGGACGTCACTATTATCGCCGGCTGCGGCATTCACAATGACGGATGCGATACCAGCGAGCATGACGGCATCCACTGTTTTCAGATCGGAAAAGGCGCCCGGTTAAAGTATGTGGAAAAACATTATGGCGAGGGCAACGGAACCGGCGGCCGGATTCTCAATCCTACCACCATTGTCAATATGGATGAGGATTCTTACTGTGAAATGGAAATGGCTCAAATCGGCGGGGTAGATTCTACCATCCGGGAGACCACCGCAAATCTCAAGGCCGGGGCTAAAATGGTGGTGCTGGAACGCCTGCTGACTCACGGAGAACAGACGGCGCATTCCAATATGGATGTGAATTTAAACGGCAAGGATGCGGCAGTACAGATTATTTCCCGTTCTGTAGCAAAAGACCAGTCGGTGCAGGTATTCCATCCCAAAGCCATCGGCAACGATGCCTGCCGGGCCCATGTTCAGTGCGATTCCATTATCATGGATGACGCGAAGGTGAGCTCGATTCCTGAGATTACCGCCAACCACGCTGATGCACAGATCGTCCATGAAGCCGCTATCGGACGGATCAATAACGACCAACTGATTAAACTTCAGACCTTCGGCCTGGAAGAGGCGGAAGCGGAAAACGTCATTATCCAGGGATTTTTGAAATAATATATTTCTGTCTGAAAGGATCGGACAGAGTGCAGACGAAAAGCCCTTTGAGAAAAGGGGCGCATTTTCTTTCAATTTTTGGTGAGCAAGAAAAAATACTTTTCTGAAAAATGGATATCCCGATACAGAAAAAAGGAGCGGAAAAATCCGCTCCTTTTTTGCGGATTTTTTCCCATTCTCTCTATTGGTTTTACCATTTCATCAGAAAAGTATTTTTTAGAATGTAACGACAAAAATATGAATAAAAAATACTCTTTTCCCCATTTTTTATTCTGATTCATCCGTAATCTTCCATAGAACCATTAGCAGCTTCTGCTATAGCAGAAAATCTTCCAAACAGTTTGATAACTGCTCAAAAGCAATCTCTCCCTGATTCAAATAACAACAGACCTTTTCTGCTATTCCCTTTTCAGCAAACAGATTTTCCATTCCCACAATGTCCCCTTCCCTATCGAAATAGGCGATTCCATATACTTTTTCATCTACTCCTTCCAAAAAAACAGTCGTTTTTAATACATAATAAGCAACAGCCTTCATACCGGATCCCCTTTTTATTTAATGAATACTTTGAGTATACTCTATATTTCCAGCAATATCCAGATTTTTCAGTCGACAGAAATCGCCAAATTCCGACAATCTATTGTGATAATATCATAAAGCATTCCCCTTTCATTTAGACACAATTTATTTTATTCAAATAATATACATATAATTTTAATAAAATATTTATATTGGCTTGCGCATTAAAATGCTTATGCATAATAAAAAAAGTTCATTTGATCATTTTTTAGAGAAAATTCACGATGAAATAGATAATCGGTATCAGTTGCCAGAAATAAATTCTGCTTTTTCGCAAATAGTAAATAAGAAGAGCCAAATTCTTTTTGAAAAAAGCTTTTCCATCTGCAAAATCAAAAATAACCCTGCCCTTTTGATACACCAAAATCAAGGACAGCAAGTTCTTATTTCTGCTTTACTGTAACCATAATCAGAAAGGATGATTGCTACGCGAAAAACAATACAAGCGATCTCTGTTTTGACTGCCGGTATCTGTACGCTTCTTTTCATAACGATTTTCTATTATCAACTCTATCTGCCCGAAGAGTACACAGTAGACTACGGCCAAAATTTAACCCTCGCCACCCCTACTGTGACTGCCTCTCAGACACAATCCCAAACCCAAACGGTGTCTCAGGAAAATCAGAAAAAAGCCACTTTGAACCTGTGGGGCCTGTTTCCCATTAAGGAGGTCTCTGTCCAGACCTCAGAGGCAGTTTCCCTCATCCCCTCCGGAAATCCCTTTGGCATCAAGATGTTTACCCAGGGGGCTATGGTAGTCGGTTTCAGCCCTATTCTCACGGAAAACGGCAACTGCAATCCCGGTAAGGAAGCCGGTTTAAAGGAAGGAGATACCATATTGAAGATCAATGGGAAAGAAATCTCCAGAAATGAAGAAGCCGCTTTTATTATCGAAGAAAGCAATGGAAAACCTCTCTG
>CALWNT010000065.1 GCA_944382885.1 uncultured Clostridia bacterium
ACTAAATTTGATTTTGCGAGTTTGAAAAAATGACGATCAAAAAGGCCCCTTCTGCTTTCATTAGCAGGAGGGGCCTTTTGCGCTTCAGCGAACAGGAAGGGAAGCAGATTAAGACAATTTAGAAAAGGTATATCCGTCCGCTCTCATACTGTCGATAAAATCTCCAAGGATAGCGGTATTGGTAGAAGAGACGGCATGGAGCAGATAAATAGCGCCGTTGTGGGCAGAATTTTTGAGCTTTTCCAAAGCGGCAGACGGATCAGGCTGGCTGTCGGTTTTCCAGTCTTCGTAAGCAAAGCTCCAGAAAACAGTCTTATAGCCAAGCTGTTTGGTGAGATTTAAGGTGCGGTCAGACCATTCTCCCATAGGAGGGCGGAACAGGGTCATGGTATAGTTGAAGTCCGCTTTTACCTGCTGATGAAGACCGACAATTTCTGAGGCTGCTTCTTCACTGGAAACAGTGGGCATAGAGGGATGATTGACGGTGTGGTTTCCCACAACGTGACCTTCATCGATCATCCGCCGAATGAGATCAGGGTTTTCCTCCACATAGGGGCCGGTAACGAAAAAGACGGCAGGACAGTTTTTTTCTTTAAGTACATCCAGGATTTTTGAGGTATACCCATTTTCATAACCTTCATCAAAAGTCAGATAGATCTTTTGGGTATCCTCTTTGATAAAATAGGCGTTTTCAGACTGATATTTCTCCTGATAAGAAAGACAGGATGTGGGACGATTCTTGTCATCCACATCCTTTCCCTGACCCCAGCCGTGTTTGGTGTTATCTAATTTTGAAAGCGCGGTATAATCGATTTTTGCTACATCAGCCATGTTTTCCATGGCTGGTGTATCTATTTTACCGGTGGTGCTGCTGAGATTGCTTTCCGTATCGCTTTCCATTCTGCTGCCTTCGCTGGTGAGGTTGCTTTCTGTACCGCTGACGATTTTGTCTCCCTCGCTTTCGACTCCGCTGACAATACTTTCTGCGCCGCTTACGATACTGGAAACAACGCCTTCAGATGAGGTATTGTTGTCGTTGTCCTTATTGGAACAGGAAGTGAAGAGCAGGCCGACTGAGAGAATAACAGCAAAAATTTTTAGCTTTTTCATTCGATTTTCCTCCGTTTGCCGCAAAAAACATCATTTTGGTCCTATTTTTGCGGGAAAATATTTTTCCTTAACTTTCATTAAGGCATTACTATTTTGCACAGAGAAAAAAGAAATCATACATTGTTTTCCGTTTTGACGACAGGAAACTATTTCCATATTTTTCTGCATGTGATTTTCCCGAAAGACTGGTGTATAAACAAGAAAAAAGATTCCCATCCTTATCATATCAATTTGATACAGAAAGGGAAATGCAAATGGATTTTTTAGAAACCAAAAAAACAGCAGTCATTGAACAGGTCAAAGCCAGACAGATTTTTGATTCTCGGGGTACTCCCACAGTAGAGGCGACGGTGACTTTGACCGACGGAAGCTGTGGCACGGCTTCTGTTCCATCGGGTGCTTCCACCGGAATGTTCGAGGCTTGTGAGCTGAGAGACGGTTATGAGGAACTGAATGGGAAAGGCGTTACCCAGGCGGTAGGAAACGTCAATACCATTGTCAGTAAAGGCTTGATGGGACTGAATCCCTGTGACCAAAAGCTGATTGACGATCAGATGATTGAGTTAGACGGAACAAAAAACAAATCCAAAGTGGGTGCAAATGGAATTTTAGCGGTTTCCCTGGCAACAGCCAAGGCGGCGGCGAATTTTCACCGGATTCCTCTATACCGATATTTGGGCGGTATGAACGGCATCACCCTTCCGGTTCCCATGATGAATATTTTAAATGGAGGAGCCCATGCCAGCAATAACGTGGATATTCAGGAATTTATGATTATGCCGGTAGGCGCGGAAAGCTTTTCAAAAGGAATGCAGATGTGCGTAGAGATTTATCACGCTTTGGGAAAACTGTTAAAAGAACGGAATCTTTCCACCGGGGTAGGAGATGAAGGTGGATTTGCTCCTAATTTGGAACATGACGAACAGGCGCTGGAATTGATTCTAGAGGCAATACAAAAAGCGGGATATCAGCCTCAAGAGGATATCCGGATCGCCTTGGATGCGGCTTCCAGTGAATGGTATCGGGATGGGCACTATCTGTTTCCCAAAAAACAGAAACGGATTACTCAGAGCGAGCTGATGGACTATTTTGAAGATCTCATCCGCAAATATCCTATTGTATCTTTAGAAGACCCCTTAGCGGAGGAGGACTTTACTGGATTTCAGCAGTTTACCAAACGAGTTGGGGAGAAGGTACAGATCGTAGGGGATGACTTGTTCGTGACCAACAAGGAACGCCTCCAAAGAGGAATCGATTTGAACAGCGCCAACGCCATTTTAATTAAGCCAAACCAGATTGGAACCCTTACCGAAACGTTGGAGACCATCCGTCTGGCAAAACAGCATGGTTACCGCACCATCATTTCCCACCGAAGCGGGGAAACAGAGGACACCACCATTGCGGATATCGCAGTAGCGGTAAACGCGGGAGAAATCAAGACCGGCGCACCGGCCAGAACCGACCGTATCTGCAAGTACAATCGTTTACTGGCAATCGAACAGGAACTGGGAAAATCTGCAAACTATCCCGGCAACAGCATTTTCTCTTAGTTTTGCATCAGCAGCAAAAATAAAAACAAATCTGCCTTGGCTCTTGATCGCCAAGGCAGATTTGTCTTGTAGTTCTGTCCTGAAAAGAAATTTTTTACTTTATTTTTAAGTAGAACAAAATCGAAGCAAAGTATGGTATAATAGCAACAGAAAGGCTTGCGCAATCTGTTGCTATCAGGGAGTTTTCTTGCCGGCTGTAGCGGATAGCCGGCATTTTGCCCTTTGGGCAAAAACCGAAAACATCCCGGCTATGTAAATATCTTTATAGGTTATGGTAAATAGCAACAGAAAGTTTTGTTTATAGGGCCAATGGAGCTGTATTTGGCTCTCGTCAAACCACCAAAAATATATCGTATTTCCAAGCGACATCATCACGTGTAGTTCAATCTTGTTTCAGAGGTATCCCCATGAAAGAAAATTCAGAGTATCTTGTTTCCTCTCATTCCAGCCAAGCGCTTTCCCTCTATTACTGTGGATGGGAAAATTGCCGTCCGGGTCACTTTTTCGGCCCTGCAATCCGTTCCCACTATCTATTTCATTTCATCCTCAGCGGACGGGGCAGCTATACGGTAAAAGAGCATACTTACAGGCTTAGCGCCGGACAGGGCTTCCTAATCTGTCCGGGAGAGTCCACCTATTATGAAGCGGACAAAGAGCAGCCTTGGTCCTATTGCTGGTTCAGCTTTGACGGTTATGAAGCGAAAATGATCTTGGAAAATTGCGGTCTTTCTGCTCATCAGTTGATTTATGAAGACCGCAGCGAAGGAAAACTGAAAGAAGCCATTTTTGAGATGATAGAAAGTTTTGAAGGAAGCCAGAACAATGAGTATGCCATTCTATCCCGGCTTTATTCGGTGTTTTCCAGCATGAAGCTGGGAGCCGGGGATTTCAGTGAGAGTTCCAACCAATCTTACATAGAAAAGGCATTGGATTTTATTTCGAATAATTTCAGCTATGACATCAAAATTCAGGATATCGCCAAGCACATCGGAATTGACCGCACCTATCTCTATAAAATATTTATGGAGGCTAGACAGTGTTCCCCCCAGCAGTATCTGATTCAGTTCCGTTTGAGTATGGCGGCCACGTTATTGGAAAACACTTCTATGAATATCACCGAGATTGCCTATTCCTGCGGGTTTAAAGATGCGCCGGCCTTTTATAAACATTTTAAGAAGCATTATTCTCTCACGCCGGTACAATATCGGGAATCATGTGCCAAACTTCCGCTGTCGGAGGAAATGAATCCCCACTCTTCAATACCGACGATAGAATAGATTTAGAAGCTCAACAAGAAAACCAGGATATCTCTATCCTGGTTTTCTTGTTGAGCCGTGTCTTAAAAGAGTTTTTGATCGATTGAAGAGTTTTATTTTTCATTCGTTTTCTTCGGACAAAATTCTGGAACGGCCTGTTGCAATTCCCGCAAAACAATCCCTTTGTTTCCCGATTCAAGGGATTGGCGCAGTTGTTCTAGCGCTGGTAAGAGTTTAGTTCCCTCTACGGATTGCGCCGGTGTCATAAAAATTTGGCTGTCCTCTGTATGCAACAGCGGCTCTTGATTTGTAAATAACTGTTCTGACAGTTTTTCCCCCGGGCGCAGGCCGGTAAATTTTATTTCAATTTCCTTCCCGGGGGTATAACCATAGCTGCGGATTACGGCTTCCGCAAGCTGGGTAATTTTAACAGGGGTTCCCATATCCAGTACGAAAATTTCCCCGCCCTGCGCGATCCGCACAGACCGCATAATCAAAGAGGCCGCCTCTGAAATGGTCATCAAATACCGCTCCGCTTCCGGGTGGGTCACCGTTACCGGGCCTCCGGCTTCTACCTGGCGGCAGAACAAAGGAATGACCGAACCGCTTGAGGCTATAACATTTCCGAATCGGATTGTTAAAAAAGTGGTTTTCTTCTCACGGGAAAAATAGGAGACGATCATTTCGCTCAGACGTTTTGTCGCGCCCATGACGCTGGTTGGATTAACCGCCTTATCAGTGGAAATCAGGATAAAATGAGGAATTCCTCGTTTGACAGACAATTCTGCCAGATTCCAGGTGCCGAATACATTGTTTTTTACCGCTTCTTCTGGATTGTGCTCCATCAGGGGAACATGCTTATGAAAAGCGGCGTGAAATAAGTAATCTGGATGATAAATTTGCAAAAGCTCGTCCATTTTTCTGTAATCCCTTACGGAGGCAATCTCTATGACAAAGGGAATCCCTGAACCGTATGTCATCCAAAGTTCCTGCTGCAACTCATAGACCCCGTTTTCGTAAATATCTACCACTATAACCTTTTGAGGATGGCATTTCATGAGCTGGCGGCAAAGTTCAGAGCCAATAGAACCGCCGCCTCCGGTTACCATACAGACAGAATTTTGGAATATTGCTTTTTGCTCCGCAAAGGGAAACAACGCTTCTTTTCGGCACAGTAATTTTGTTAGATCTAAATTCACAAAATTCCCCTTTTCTTAAACCATTTTACGATTCTGTTTATGGATCTGCATGAGACTGTCTGACAGTCTCATGTTTCTGTTTTGATAAACACTTTTTTACCAGACTGTTTTGACGGAAACAAAAGAACGGAACTCTTTTGTTTTTTGACGGTACTGACAAAGAGATTTCGATTTTTATTATACAATAATTTACGGTCAGTCACAATGATTTTTTCAATGGTTCTGCTCTATTTAGCCAATTCTTTCGAATTTGTTTGGAGGAATAGCACAATTTTTTGAAAGAGAATTGACTTTATCTGTGGAATGGCTCTATAATAATTGTGGATTTATTTTTATAGACCGATTAGCAAAGAAAGGACGGAAATCATACACGATGCAGCCGCTGATACGAATTTTTTCCCGTATATTCTCTTGTTCCCACATGTTGAAGCCGAAAGATATTATCGGAGATATCCCCTCTACAAAAGAAGGCTACTATAAGACTTTTTTGATCTCCTGGCCCTCGATTGTAGAGTCGGTATTGGTTTCCTTGATGGCGTCAGTGGACACGATGATGGTCGGAACTATCAATCCTCAGGCGATTGCCGCCGTGGGAATTACCAATCAGCCTCGTTTTATTGTCATGGCGATGATTTTTTCTCTGAACACCGGTATCACTGCTGTGGTGGCAAGGAGAAAAGGGGAGGATAATTATTTAGGCGCCAACAGCTGTCTGAAACAATGTATGATTATTAGTGGCATCCTTTCTGCTTTCATGGCGGTGCTGGGAGCTGCCTGTGCAGACCCTCTCATGCTTTTTGCGGGAGCGGAAGAAGATATTCTAGGCTCGGCCGCATCTTATTTCAGAATTACGATGGTGGGAATGGTATTTACTTCTTTGAGCCTTACCATCAATGCGGCCCAGAGAGGGATTGGAAATACCAGGATTTCAATGGTGACCAATCTTGCGGCGAATATTGTAAACGTAATCTTCAATTACCTGTTGATTAACGGCGTGGCCTTTTTCCCGAAGCTGGGGGTAGATGGAGCCGCAATCGGAACGGTGCTGGGAAATATTACAGCGTTTTTCATGTCGCTCCATTCCGTTTATCGTCCGAAGAAGTTTGATTACCTGGATATTACCTGCGAAGCCTCCTGGAAGTTTGATAAACGAACGGTTTTCAGCATTTTGAACGTCAGCGGAAGCGCTATGGTAGAGCAGGTATTTATGCGGATTGGATTTTTTGCATACGCCAAAATTGTGGCGGAGCTTGGTACGATTGCCTTTGCGACCCATCAGATTTGTATGCAGATCTTAAATCTGTCTTTTGCCGTAGGAGACGGCTTTAGTATTGCCGCTTCCTCTTTGGTCGGGCAGAGTTTGGGAGCGAAGCGTCCGGATTTAGCGAAGCTCTACGCCAGCATTTCTCAGCGGATCGCTTTGATTGCTTCCACCTTGATTTTCCTGCTCTTTATTTTCGGCAGAAGATTTCTGGTGGGGCTTTTCACAAATGATCCGGCGATTATTGACCAAGGCAGTATTCTGATGATTATTATGGCCTTTACCACCCATGTGCAAACCTCCCAGGTCATCATATCCGGATGTCTCAGAGGAGCGGGAGATACCAAATTTGTAGCGTTGACGTCCTTTTTAAGTATTGCGATTGTCCGCCCCTCCTTGTCTTGGATTCTCTGTTTCCCCCTTCATATGGGGTTGGTGGGCGCATGGTTTGGTGTGCTGATTGACCAGACTCTTCGTTTCCTGTGTAACTTTCTCCGGTTTTTGGGCGGAAAGTGGACAAAGATACAGTTATAGTCATTTTTACAAAGTTATGGTATAGACAAAACAGCAAACCGCCGGCCTAAAGCCGGCGGTTTGGTATTGATGGATGATTTTCAGACTGAAATCGAATTTAATCCAACAAAGAGAGGTATTTTTTCAGATTATCCAGTCCGATCCGGATACCGGTGAGAGCATCTTCCATCCCTTCAAATTCGATGGCGAGCCAACCGTCAAATCCGGCGTTTTTCAGAGCTTGGAGGCATTGGAATACCGGAACATTTCCGTGGCCGATAATGGCGCCTTTTAAATAAGCGCCTCCTCTGGAGCGGAAGTAACCTTCTCCGGGATTCATTCCATTGCCGTCTTTGATGTAAAAGTCCTTGGCATGGGCGTAAAAAGCATACGGAGCGGTTCTTCCCACTGCGACTTCCGGTTTTTCATCGGCACAGAGGAAGTTTCCCATGTCGGTCAGGAGGCCGAAATTTTTGTGGTTGACCGCAGTGACCAGCTTTTCTACCCGGTCGCTGTCCTGAGAGAAATAGCCGTGGTTTTCGGTCATCGTCTTGATTCCCAAAGCGGCGGCATATTCGGTAACTTCCCGGCAGGCATCCGCCAAAACCGGCAGTACCGCGTCGAAGCTTTCAAAAGGATGGACATTTTTCTGATAGCCGATAGTAGTATCGTGGCGAACCGATACAGCGCCTAACAGGCTTGCAAGGTCGATCTGTTTTTTGACCCGCTCAATTTCCGCTTTGGTATCTCCATTGCAGCCGTTTAAAAAATCGGCGCTGAAGGTGAAGTTTGAAACTGCGATGCCGACCTTTTCGCATTCTGCACGGAGAGACTTCGCATATTCTTCCTTGGAAACGCCCTCCGGCGGAAGAAGGTCTACAAATTCAATTCCTTCAAAGCCCAGTTCTTTGGCCTTTTGAATGCAGTCGAGCTGGGTCATCTGTCCGGTTCGGAGATACTGGTCAAAGCTATAGGTACTGACTGAAAGTTTCATCTTTTCTCTCGCCTCCTAATTATTTGTTTTCCAAAATGACTTCGTGACCGGTTCTGGAGGATTCGTAAACGGCGTCTAAAATTTCCATGATGGCGATTCCGTCTTCCGCAGGAGATTTACAGGATACGCCGTCCTTGATACAGGAAATATAGTGATTGATCTCATTGGCGAACAGGCCGTCAAAGCTGAGTGCTGTGGGATAATCTAAGGATACATCTGCCAGATAGTCGTTGATTTCGGTATACATTTCCAGTTCCGGATCTAATTTTGCCCCGCCTTTGGTGCCGAACAGCTCGATTTTTCCCTCATCCTTTTTGATGTTCAAACTGAAGCTGGCCTCAATAGAAAGGACAGCTCCGTTGTCATAGCGGATCATAGCGGAAGCTAGGTCTTCTACATCACAGATATCCTTCTCGCTGCTGGAAACAGAGGTATAGTCCTTCTGAGATTTGATGTTCGGGCGGTTTAACAGTTTTTGGAAGGTGGCTCCATAGACAGAGACCGGTTTCGGATTACCCATTAAATAACGGGTCAGGTCAATGACATGTACCCCAAGGTCAATCAGCGGGCCGCCGGCAGAACGGGATTTATCCCCAAACCAGCCGCCGGGATTGCCGTTTCTTCTCAAATAAGTGGCCTTTGCGTAGTAGAAATCCCCGAAATAATCAGAGGCGATGAAGTCCTTTAACACACGGCAGTCGTTTCCATAACGTCTGACAAAGCCGATCATCAGAAGCTTCCCATTTTTCTCCGCCGCTTCTTTCATTGCTCTGGCCTCTTCGGCGGAAGTGGCCATCGGCTTTTCGCAGAGGACGTGTTTGCCCGCATTTAAAGCGGCGATCGCACAGGGGGCATGAGCAGAGTTCCAGGTACAGACGCTGACTGCGTCAATTTCCTTGAGCTTGAGCATCTCGTGGACGTCGGTAAAGGTTCTCTTTACACCGTATTTTTCGGCCATTTTCTGAAGCTGTACCGGGTTGATGTCACAGAATGCATAGAGTTCTACGTCGGGATTTTTGAGATAAGCTCCAATATGTTCATTAGAAATACTTCCGGTTCCGATGACTGCGACTTTGATTTTTTCCATGTTTGTTTCCTTCTTCCTTTATTTGATAAGGTTGTTTAAGAACGCTACTGCTTTGCGGATATCCGCTTCTGGATCGTCTCCCACTTCCCGCTCGATTGTGAGATAGCCCTCATAACCGATATCGTTAAGCGCTTTGAGATAGTTCTGAAAATCCACATCTCCTTCGCCCAGAGGCAGTTCGATGAAAGATTCTGCTTTTTGAATTTCTTCTTCAATCAGGCCGTAGACGATTTCCGGATCCTTTTCAAAGAGACGGCGGCCGTCTTTGGCGTGGGTATGTACGATATAATCTTTTAAGGTATAGACCGCCTTTACAGGATCATCGCCGGTGACCATCACGAAATTGGCCGGATCTAAATTTACGGCAACACCGGTAGAATGGAGGCCGTCCAAAAAGGTTTTCAAGGTTGTTGCAATTTCCGGACCGGTTTCGATAGCAAAATGAGCATCGACGCTGTCGGCATAGTCGGCTAACTTCTGGCAGGCCTCCTGCATAATGCCGTACCTAGGATGAGAAGGATCGGCCGGAACCACACCGATATGGGTGGTGACGATATTGGTTTCCAGATCTTTGGCAAGATCGAGAATCCGTTTGGAACGCTCGATCAGTTCGGGATTTTTCTGTGCGTCGCCAAAGCCATGGCCCAAGTCTCCGCAAAGGGCAGATATGATCAGGCCGTTAGATTTGACCATATCGAGAAATTCTTTTCTTTTCTGGGGAGTGAGATTTTCCGGCGCCAGTTCGCCATAGGTGGAATAAACCTGAATGCCGGTTGCACCTACGGAAGCCGCTTTTTTCAGCGCGTTAGGAATATCGGTTTTAAAGGAATCCATTAAAACACCGATGGAAAATGGATACATAAATAACGCCTCTTTTCACATAGGATAGTTGAGTGGCCTGTTGTTTCAAAATACCTGTAATCAGGCTGTTTACAAGGATTATTATAGTATAGTTGTTGAAAATGTCAATAGAAATAGAAAAAATTTTCTTGCGTGTGTTAAACTTAGAAAAAAATTTAGAACAAACGGAACAGTAGGTTTTTTGGTTTCTTTGGTATACATAAAAGATGGCTTCCATGACTCTATCGAGTAAGGATAGAATAGAAAAATTCGTATCCGAATGATATAATAGATTTAAAGATGTCAGTAAATTTGAATTCCAATAGGCAAACTTACACGAACACAAAGCCTGTTGGCATAGGGGGAATATTGCGGGAGGAATTTATGTATCAATTAGCGGTACCGAAAGTGTTAAAAAAGGGAGATACCATTGCATTGCTCTCTATTTCCGGGGGCAGGGCAGGCGATGAGGATATGCTTTTCAGATATGAAACAGGTAAAGAGCGTTTGGAAAAAATATGGGGAGTGCATGTGATCACGACACCGAATGCATTGACAGGAAGCAAATTCCTTTATGAACATCCAGAGGCACGCGCCGAGGATTTCCTGTGGGCAATGCAGAAAAAGGAGATAAAAGGAATTATTTGTATGATGGGCGGTGATGATTCTTATCGGGTGCTTCCTTATATCGATTTGAACCTTATAAAGGATCATCCGAAAGTATTTATGGGATATTCAGATATCACTTCATGGATGGCGGTTTTTGCAAAAGCAGGAGTAAGAGCCTACTATGGACCTAATTTATTAACGCCTATCGCTCAGCCTGTGACGTTGGATCATTATACCAAAGAAGCGATAACAAAATGTTTGTTTTCTACTCAGATCATCGGCGATGTGCCGGCTTGTCCAGAGTACACGAAAATTGAGTGGAGGAATCTTGAGAAGGATGAAATTAAGTGGGTAGCCAATACTGGTTACAGATTAGTTCAGGGAAATGGAGTGGTGAGAGGAAGAATTTTCGGCGGATGCGCGGGACCCTTGCGGCAGATTATGGGAACTGAATTTTTCCCAAAGCCGGATTTTTTTAAGGATTGTATCATTATGTTGGAGATAGGATTGCCCTATGGCGGTGCTTTAGCCGGGCTGCATGATCTGAGGGCATTAGATGCGGCGGGAATGTTTCGGCATGCGGCAGGAATTCTCATGGGACCATTAAGTGATGAGGAAAAAAACATGTTGGTTAAGTTTTTAAAGTATGAGGCACACCGGGAGGATATTCCGGTACTATCCAATGTTGATTTTGTTCACAGAACACCAATGACGGTTATTCCGATGGGAGCAATGGCAGAGATTGACTGCGGCCATGTAACGTTCAAGATCTTAGAATCAGGGGTTGCGGAGTAACACGAGTAGTCATTTGAGGAGTAATTTTAATTTATGAAAGGGTTTGGGAGATTTTTAACAAATAGAAATTTCTCTGATCACATCGGAAAAATATTTTTTAGAAAGGGTACTTAGTTTCTATACTTGCATACTTGTTAAGGAAAGAAAGGAGGTCCTCAGTTGAGAAAGTGAAAGGGTATTTGACAAAGAAAACAGTTTGAGAAAGTATGGTGAAAAAAGAATGAAAGCAATCAGTGTTTCACAAATGAAAAGGGCTGAGCAGAAAGCGGTGGAGATGGGGG
>CALWNT010000066.1 GCA_944382885.1 uncultured Clostridia bacterium
ATAAACGCCCGACCTATCCGACACAATGCGCAAGTGCCGGATAGGAACGGCAAAATTTTTTACACTTCCATTACTTCTTTATCGCACATCAGTAAAATGTTGGGGGATGTAATCACATTTTTCAAAAAACAGCTGGTATGGTATTCATTGGGAAATACCACATCAGGATTTGGTATCTTTTGCATTGTCATTTCTCCTTTTTTCTCGTCTTCTCATCACCTCCCGTCACAGTTTTTCGTCAGACCGCTACCGCCCGTTTTTTTCTGATTTTTTTCATCGTTCTTTCTCCTTTTCCAGTAAAAATCCCGATGCTTAGCGGGCAGTACCCCAGTTCTTTCTCAATTTTTCAAACAATTTCGCTGTCGCGATATTATCCGCGTAGGGAATGATGTCGCTTTCCAGTTTTCCTTCCTGCAATAACTTCAGAAAAGCTTCTACCTCAAAGGCTAACCCTTCTTCAAATTCAGAAGTAAATACCTCCAGGCTGTTGTGCGCTTTGTCAAACAGCTCACATTTTTTGCTTCCCATAAAGCCATAGACCGCGATACTTCCCTCGCTGCCATAAACAAAGGCATCTCCGGGAAGAGCGCAGTTGATCCCGCAGGAGAGAGATGCCACCGCGCCGCTGGGGAAAGACAGACTTAAAGAGGCAAATTCATCTACTCCGGTTTTTCCGATCATGGCGCATCCTTCGCCGTCCACCGGATTTTCTCCCAAAATCCCAGAAGCGAACTGTACCGGATACACCCCAGTATCCAGCAAAGCGCCCCCTGCCACTTCAGGATTATACAAACGATGCGCCGGATTAAAGGGAACGTCGATGCAAAAATCGGCTTTTACTACTACCGGTTTTCCGATTCTGCCGGACTGCACCCATTCTCTTGCTTTGCGAAAGGCCGGCAGGAATCGAATCCAAAATCCTTCCATCATCAAAACCCGTTTTTCTTTGGCAAGCTGAGTCAGTTCTCTGGCTTCTTGCTCTGTCAGGAAAAAGGGCTTTTCACAAAGCACCGCTTTTCCATGTTCCACACAGAGCTTGGCGGCCTCATAATGGAAATTGTGTGTCAGGCCAATATAAACCGCATCCACCTCCGGATCTTCCGCCAGCGCCTGATAGCTGTCGTAGGCCTTGGGAATGCCGAACTGCTCGCAAAACGCCTTTGACCGTTTCATCTCCCTGGAGGCGGCAGCAACTACTTTCATGCCATCTATTTTTGAAAATACCCTTGCAAATTCATGGGAAATGCTTCCCAAACCAATCATGCCAAACCGAACCATTCTTTTTTCCTCATTTCCTTATTTTTTATTCAGGCGTTCGCTGTTGAGAACTTCCTAGCCAATCCATCAATCAGCGACTCAAACAGGTTGCCTTTTTCATTATAGGAAAATCCGGACGCTGTTGCAAGAGAAATCTTTTCTGTCTTGACAACTGCTCCCGGGGTTATTAGAATAACAGACAGCAGGTCAACTTTTCAGAAATGAGGTTTTTGAGATGATAGAAAATCAAACATTGTCCTTTTCATCCAATGGGACATTCCGTATTTTACAGCTTACCGACGTCCATATTGAAAATGGATGCGAAAAAGATCAGAAAACCATTGCCTTAATGAGAAGGCTGATCAAGCAGTCCAATCCGGACTTTATCGTCATCACCGGCGACTTTACCCTGAGCGAGACCAACCTTGAGATCCTGGAGGAGGCGGCTAAACCGCTGACAGAGTCAGGAATCCCCTGGACCTATGTCTTTGGCAATCACGACGCCGAAATCGGCCATTCTAAAGAAGAATTACTGAAAAAAGCCCAGACTTTGCCCGGATGTATGCTGACCCCCGGTCCGGAGCATCTTTCCGGTCTGGGGAATTACATCATGGAACTGAAAAACAATAGTGGGAAAACTGAATGGGCTTTCTTCTTTTTAGATTCTCACGGTGTCAATGCCAATCCGGAAATCAGCGGATATGATTATATCAAAAGAGATCAGATCTCCTGGTATCTGGAACAGGAAAGCCTGCTCCCGGCACCCCATTCTTCCCTGGCGTTTTTCCATATCGCCCTGCCGGAATATAATGAGGTTTGGAATTATCATACCTGTTATGGTGAAAAAAATGAACCGATCTGCTGTCCCCGGCAGAATTCCGGGCTTTTTTCCGCCATGCTGGAAGCGGGAAATATGAAAGGCGTTTTTGTGGGACACGACCATGTAAATGACTTTCACGGCAGCCTGCACGGAATTGAGCTCTGTTTCGGGCGGGCTACCGGCTACAACACCTATAGCCACGAGGATTTTCCTCACGGATGCCGGGTCATTGAACTTCAGGAGGGCCATCCGGAATCATTCCATACTTATTTAATTTTGGATAACGGAGAGGTCATTCCCCAGCAGAAAGAACACCAGCCGGAATATGAGCTAGAACGGAATTTTTAAAATGCTCTTGGGTAACTGTGAAATGTACAAACGGTTTTTAGATCGCTTCTCTTTTTTACATAGATTTCACACAAATATGATAGTCAATCTGCCAAACTTCTCTGTATGATAAAAATAACTATCAGGGCATGCAGTACGAGGCAAATTTTAACGTTACCCACGCCATATCGGTTCTCTTGCGAAACGCCAAACTGCAATGCAGTTTGGCGTTTCGCAGCTATTCATCTCAAAGATAGAAATAAAGCAGAAAATCCCCAGAAAGAGAGGTTATCCTTATGGATCACATCATTCTTTACGGAAGCAAATACGGCAGTACCCAAAGATATGCGGAAAAGCTCTCCCAAGAAACCGGCATTCCGGCAGTTCGCTATCAAGACGCTCCCGCTCTTACCAATCAAAAAATCATCGTCTATCTGGGCGCTCTATATGCCGGCGGTGTTCTGGGCGTTGGGAAAGCCCTGCGGGGCCTTTCCCTCCGGGACGGACAAAGGCTGATTCTCGTCACTGTAGGATTAGCTGACCCTAATAATCCGGAAACTCGCAGCAACATCCGCACCTCCCTGCAAGGGCAGCTTCCTCCCGAGCTGTTCAACAGAACAAAAATCTACCATCTGCGGGGCGGAATTGATTACCAGAAACTCTCTTTCCCCCACCGGACGGTGATGAAACTGCTGTATCAATCCCTGTGCAGGACGCCCGCCGAGAAACAAACGGCGGAAAACCGCGCGCTGATGGAAACCTATGGCAAACAAGTGGACTTTACCGATTTTAAAGCCCTTGAACCGATTCTTCAGGAAATACAGAAGGGAGCAATATAAACGGTCTCCCGAAACGGCTTTGCAAGGCAGGGAATTCGGGATACGCCAACATCACCTGCTTTTTCCACTATAATCTCTTAGGGAGTCTCCTCTTTAGCGATTTCTTCCATATAGCCGCTCAATAGCTTTTTCCGCTTCATAAAATAGTAGATGACGCCCAGCCCATCCGCTAAAAACCAACCGATGGGTACGGACCACCAAATTCCCACGACGCCAAACATCGGTATTGCGGAAAGCGCATAAGCCAGCGCTACCCGAATTCCCAGGGACACAATGGTAAGGACAACAGACATACCGGGTCTTCCAAGAGCACGGTACAGCCCATAAAGCAGGAACAGGATACCAATCAGAAAATAAAATGTCCCTTCAATACGAAGATAATCTACTCCTTGGGAAATGACGGCTGTTTCCCCCGGGTCAATAAACAGAGTCATTAACGGTTCGGCAAAGACAAACACACAGGCAGAAATCAAAAGTCCAAAGGATACGGAAGCAATCACCGCAACACGGATTCCTTTTTGAATCCGCTGCGTTTGTTTCGCTCCAAAATTCTGAGCGGTAAAAATAGAGAACGCGTTGCCAAAATCCTGAACGGGCAGATAAGCAAAAGCGTCAATTTTTACGGCGGCGGCAAAGGCGGCCATCACCGTCGTCCCGAAGCTGTTGACCAGCCCTTGGACTGCTAGAATTCCAAGATTCATAATAGACTGTTGTAAACAGGTCAATGCGGAAAATCCAGCGATTTCCTTCACACAGCTCATCCGTAAATGTACCTTTCGATCCCTCCGCAGAAGCTCCGGAAATTTGATCCAGGTATAGATGAGGATCCCGATCCCGGACACGTATTGGGAGATTACCGTAGCCTCTGCCGCCCCGGCTACCCCGCGGTTTAAGCCCGCCACAAACCATAGATCCAATAGGATGTTCAATATGGCTGAAACAGCCAGAAAAAGAAGCGGAACCGTTGAATTTCCGAGAGAGCGCAGCAAAGAAGCGAAAAAATTATAAAGAAAAATACCGACTAATCCTGCAAATATCACAGTTAGATATTCCCGCATCATGACAACCAATTCGGCAGGCGTTCGAAGAGCCCATATAATCCAGTCAATCCCCACAAAGACCGTGATATTTAAAAGGATCGTAACCACGCCAAGCAGGGTGAAGGAGGCCAGTATTCCTTCCTTTAATCCCAATTGATCTTTTTGACCAAATCGGATGGAAAATACCGTTCCGCTTCCCATTGCCAGTCCCAGCAAAATAGAGGTAAGAAATGTCATCAGAGAAAAAGCGGAGCCTACGGCGGCCAAGGCGCTGGCTCCAAGAAATTTGCCTACAATCAGTGTATCCGCAATGTTATAACACTGCTGCAGCAAATTCCCAAGAATCATAGGAACCGCAAAACGCAGCATGGTTTTCATGACAGGTCCCTGGGTCAAATCAGTTTTCATTTTTTCACCACAATTTCAATTCGAAATATTCATATTAACATCCGAAACAAATTATAGCTATAAATACGCAAAACGTCAATATGTATTATGCATTTTGCTTGACTGCTTTGATATTATGATTGTATAATAATCATATAAAATCTTTGAAAGGCAAGGGATGCAACTGATGTTTTTAGATGGCTTGGATGAATTAGATCAGAAGATTGTGAAATTGTTGATACAAAACGCCCGAATGTCTTATTCTGATATCGGCGAACAAATCGGAATCTCGAGAGTAGCGGTACGGTCTCGGGTACAGGCTCTGGAAGACAAGGGAATTATTGAGGAATACACCACGATTATCAATCCGCAGAAAATCAGCGGGGCGATTTCCTGCTATTTTGAGATAGAAACGGCGCCGGATACCTTAATGGAGGCAGCCGCGCTTTTAAAACAAAATGATACCGTCACACAGATTTATCGTGTAACCGGAAAAAGCAGGCTCCATGTCCACGCAGTTGCTTCCTCCAATGAAGAAATGGAAAAATTGATCTATGAGACCATCGACAAGCTTCCCGGCGTGATAGAATGCAGCTGTAATATGATCTTCTCCAGAATCAAGGATATTAAAGGTCTGCGGTTATAGGTGATTGTCCGGAGAGGGGTATAAAGCTTAATTCCATTGCGGAAAGGGCTTTGTAATAAAGAAATCAATATGAAAAGCAAAGGAGGCGAATCAGATGTATAAAACAGTAGTAATCAGGTACACCCCCAAGGCGAAAGAGATGGCGGCAAAAATGGAGGAGATTGCCAACGAAATGGAGCGAAAAGGCTTTACTTTTGTTTCCTGTTCCATTACGCCGTCTTCAAAAGGAATTTTGATATTCCACAAAACAGACGAACCGGCGACGGAAGAGGCATAACAGTAAAAAGGAAGCTTTTGTTTTACACAAAAGCTTCCTTTTTTCAGTGAAAACGATATTTTCCGCAAAAATCAAATCGAATAAATCCCCAAGCGTTTGACCGGGTGTTTTTGTGCCACTGACGCAATGGCGGAAAGAATCTGCTCCTTTTGCGCGGCATCTCCGCTTAATTCCAAATAAAAATTATAAGTTCCCATATCTTTCCGGGTGGGACGGGACATAATCGAAGCCAAATTCACCTGGTGTTCATAGAAATCCTTTAAAATGCCGTATAAAAGGCCAGGGCTGTCTGTTTCCGGCATGACGTAAAGAGGTACCCTGATTTTTCCCGAAAGCGCGGTCTCCTCCTGCTTTCCGGCACGGATAATCAAAAAACGCGTATCATTATTTTTCGCATCCGTCACATTTTCTATTTTACAGAGAGCCTTGGAAGAAGAAAGCATATGGGCCGGAATAATGGCTCCTTCGCCGGAAATCCCCTTTTCCGATTGATAATAGGACTCCATATTACTCTCTGTAATCACAACCTCTACCTGTTTGAGGGAATCGATAAATCGTCTGCACTGTCCGGAAGCTTTAAACTGAACGTAGAGTTTTTCTAGCTTTTCTACACTGTCGGCATTGGCGATAAAGGAAAACTGTACTGGAATCGTAATTTCCCCGATCACCGATACCTCCATTTCCAACAGCAGATCCAACGTCCGCTGCACATAACCATCCAGAGTATTTTCGATAGGGATAACTCCCCAGCCGCACTCCTTCCCCACCATGTGGAAGGCTTCGTCAATGGTGGGATAATACACCGGCAGCAGGTCTTCCTTTCTGCCGCTCTGCTCCAGAAACCGCTGAGCCGCATCATCACTAAAAGTGCCCTGAGGTCCCAATACCGCAATTTTATCCAATTTGATCAACTCCAGTCAAACTGCCAGTAAAAGCGGCAGGTTCCCCTTGCCGCTTTCCCGTCTTTTCTCTATTTACCGCCCAGCGGTTTAGAAAAATACTTTTTCGTTTCTTTCGCCACTACGCCGCTCAAGGCGATAATTGCGATCAAGTTTGGAAGCGCCATCAGCCCGTTAAAGATATCCGCAATGGTCCAAACAGCGGAAACGGTCATGTATGGCCCGATAAATACTGCTAAAATGTACAGCCAGCGATAGACTGTCACCGCTTTCCGGTTGCCTTTAAACAGATATTCAATACAGCGTTCCCCGTAATAGTTCCATCCTAAAATCGTGGTAAAGGCAAAGAACACCAAGCAGAGCATCAAGATAAACGAAGCTACCTCATTTGAGAAAGGCAGTCCATTCTGAAAAGCGTGGTTGGTAACAGCAACTCCGTCCATTCCCATGTCCCAGGAACCCATCATTACAATACTCAATCCCGTCATAGTACAGATGATAATGGTGTCGATAAAAGTACCTGTCATGGAAACCAAGCCCTGACGAACCGGTTCTTTGGTCTGAGCTGCCGCGGCGGCGATCGGCGCGGAACCTAACCCCGCTTCATTGGAAAAAATCCCTCTGGCAATTCCCTTCTGCATCGCCAAGATTACGGCGCCCAACGCTCCACCTGCCGCCGCCCGAAGGCCGAAAGCTCCTTCTATGATCTGGACAAACGCACCCGGAACCCGCTCCAAATTACAAAGCAACAAAATCAAACAAACCAAAACATATAATACTGCCATAAAGGGAACAACAACTTGAGAAACGCTGGAAATTCTCTTCAGTCCCCCGATCACTACTAATGCCACAAGAATAGTCAGAACAATCCCGGTAATTACAACCGTCCAGGAATAGCTTCCGCCAAACAAGTTTACTGTCATCGTCTGATCAGGATCCAAGAAATTTTTCACCGCATCGGAAATCCCGTTTACCTGTGTAAAGGTTCCGATTCCCAAAAGGCCCACGCCGGCGCCAAAAAAGGCAAAAATCATCGCGAGCCATTTCCAGCTTTTTCCCATACCGTTTTCGATATAGTAAAAAGGTCCGCCGATGACGTGGCCATCCTCATCAATTTTGCGGTATTTAATCGCCAAAACACCTTCGGCATATTTGGTTGCCATTCCCAGCAAGGCGGCGCACCACATCCAGAAGAGAGCGCCAGGTCCGCCCGCAACTAAAGCCGTCGCAACACCGACGATATTACCAGTACCGATTGTAGCGCTTAAGGCCGTACAGAGGGCTCCAAAACTAGTGACTTCTCCTTCTCCGCCTTCTTCATTTTTTATCATAAATTTCAGCGCTTTCGGCAGATGTCTGATCTGCAAGCCCCCTAAACGGATGGTTAAATAAATCCCGACCGCCAAAATCAATACGATCAGCGGAACGCCCCAGACAAAATTGTCTATTTCCGTAAGAATTTTACTGATGGTTTCTAACACTTTTGCATCTTCCTTTTCCCTAAAAAATAAAAATAGCCGGGACAATTCTGTCCGGCCCTCAAGAGAAAAGACATTGCTTATCCGCTCTGTCCTTTTGCCTGAGAGATCGGCGGCTTTGCCGCTTTACACCTTCGGCGCTCGGCAGGAACCGTTTTTTAACAGCCTTTGCCGAAACTCTCCAGAGAATTTGATTTATACTATTACTACTGCATAGTAATAAACTAACTTTTATAATTTAACATATTTTTCATCTTTTGGCAACAATTTTTCTTTAGCAATCCTCCCTTTCCCCAAAAATAGTAGAATCTAGCCAAAATTTCCAACAGATGCCTTTTTTATCTGGGATTTTTCCCAGAATGCTATCCTAAAAAATTACAAACCGGAAAAGAAATCATTTTCTTGGTGATTTTTCCCATCGTATCTGTTATAATAATCTTTGAAAGAAAAAATCTGTTTTTTTGATATAAGGAAACAAGTGAAACATATTCCAGACACGCAAAGGACAGATCCACCGTCTCCCGCGCCATTTGCAACAGAGGTCAAAAATGGAAATGCTTTTTCCCTGATTGATCTAACGTTGTGCGGGGGAAAATCTGTCCTTGATTTCGGCCTTGGACAAGGCAGAACCAGAAACTGAAATCAATTTTTTCTTTTTGCAACTTTTTCCTGCACAACTGCGTCTTAACTATAGCTAATATTTAAAATAACAAAAGGAATGATTATGATGAGTATAAACCGCAATCGACGTCCTGTACGTTCACATACACGCAGAAAAAGCAAGCCGATGCTGCTCTATGCGGCCATTGGGATTATTTTGATTTTTGTGGCCGCTTCGTTGGTGGCTATTTTAAATAAAAATCTTTCTCCCAAACGGGTTTCCCCTGAAGCGGCAGACTCTGGACAAAGCTTGAGCACCTCTGAGGGTGTCTCCCAAGAGACTTCTTCTGAAAGCTCTGCCCCGACTGATGAATCCAGTCAGGATGAGACGAACACAGAGCCTTCCAGTACAGAAACTTTAAAGCCTGCTGCTCCTACCGATAATTCTTATTTCAGCGATGCCTGCTTTATCGGAGATTCCCGTACAGAAGGTCTGATGCTTTATTCCGGGCTGGACAGCACCTTTTACGCTACAAAAGGGCTAAGTATCAGTACCGTTTTTACCAATGCTTTTGTGGATCAGTCAATGACCGTCTTACAAGCATTGGAAACGAGAAAGTTCTCAAAAATCTATCTGATGTTTGGAATCAACGAAATTGGCTGGCCATATCCAGAAGTATTTATCCAAAAATATGAAGAACTGATCAACCAGATTAAAGCTAGGCAGCCTGATGCCGCCATCTGTGTGCAGTCGATCCTTCCGGTAACCTCATCGCGCTCCGACAGAGGAGACGCATTTAATAATAAAAACATTATCGACCACAACAAAATGCTCAAGGATATGGCGCAGCGGTTGTCCGTGCAGTATCTGGATCTGACTCCCGCGGTTTCTGACGAAGCTGGAGCCCTTCCAGAGGAGGCCAGTTCAGATGGCATCCATTTAAGTGTAACTTATTATCAAAAATGGGTAGAATATTTAAAGACACACCCCTTGACATAACGGTTCAGACCCCGTTAATCTTATCACAATTTATTCAGAAAGGACCCCTTAACCATGAAAAAATTTTTCTTATCTCTCTCTGCCTTTAGTCTATGCGCCTTGGTTCTCTTGACCGGATGTTCCGAGAAAGAAACCGGGACAAAGGATATTTCCGTTTCTGATCTTGCAAAAGAGTTATCGGAACAAATTACCTTTGAAGACAGTATGTCCATAATTGAACAGGACGTGGTCTCTTATCTTTATCAGTTTGAGGACGGCGTTGTAGCCGACCAGGCGGTCTATGAAAGCACCGGCGCTACAGCGGAGGAAATCGCTGTTTTTAAAGCGGATTCCTCTAAACAGGTGGAAACCATTACCAAAGCAGTAGACGCCAGAATTGCCTCTCAGAAACAGGCTTTTGAAAATTATGTGCCAAAAGAACTGACCAAATTGGAAGATCCAGTCATTGAAGTAAACGGAAACTATGTAGTTCTTTGTGTTTCCAACGATAACACTAAGGCAAAAGAGATTATCGACAGCTATTTTCAATCATAATAGCAGAGCGTCCAACCGACACGGAAGGAGAAAAACGGCTTGCTTGATCAAGAATCTTTGGAGCATGTAAGACAGATTTTAACTGAATATATCATCAGCCATCAGGAAAGCTTCTATCGCTTGGCATTCAGCTATTGCAAAAATCAAGAAGCCGCTCTGGACATCATCCAGGAAGCGATCCTAAAAGCTTTTTCTCATCTCTCTTCGCTGAAAGATCCGAATCTAATCCGTCCTTGGTTTTACCGAATTTTAGTCAACGAAAGCCTGACCTATCTAAGGAAAAACAAACGGCTGATTCCCATGTTGGAGGAGGAGATGATTCCGTCCACTTTCAATCATCCAGACTTAAGCACATCAATTACCCTTTGTCAGGAAATTGACCGATTAGAGGAAAAATTAAAGACAATCATTATCCTCCGCTTTTTTGAGGACATGAAGCTGGAAGAAATTGCGTCCGTCACCAACAGCAATCTCAATACAGTAAAATCCAGATTGTATCGTGCTTTAAAAATCTTAAAACAATCGATTGAGGAGGAATCAGGATGAATTCATGGAAAGAAGCTAAAAAAATTTATCATCAAATCGAAATTCCTTCCCAGTTAACCCAAACAGTTGAGGAAGCGCTGTCTCATGCCGCTGATTCTCTACATAATCAAAAAAGGCGTCACCAATGGACAAGAGGCGCTATCTACGCTCTTGCCGGTCTTTGTGCGGCGTTCATTTTCTCTGTCAACGTCAATTCCGCCTTTGCGAATACCCTTTATGATATTCCCATTGTGGGCAATATCGCCAGAGTATTTACTTTTCGGGAATTTCAGGAAAAGGACGACTTTAAATATATCGACGTTAAAATGCCGGCATTGGAACATACCGGAAAGACAAATTTAGAAAGCCGTATCAACTATGAGATCCGCTATCAAATCGATCGGATCATCAAGGAAGTAGAAGTACGGGCAAAAGAGTATTATGACGCGTTTATCGCCACCGGCGGGAAGAAATCTGAGTTTATCCCCATCGAAGTTTTTGTGGATTATCAGGTCACCTGCTCCAACGCTGATCTTGTTTCCTTTTATATCACCAAATCCGAAAGCTTTGCCAGCGCTTATACTGAACAATTCTTTTTTAATGTGGACTTGAATAGCGGCAAAGACCTGACTCTTCAAGACCTGTTAGGAAGCGACTATGAGAAAACCGCCAACGAAGAAATTCTGCGTCAGATGAAGCAGCGCCATCAGGAAGATCCCAATATCATCTACTGGGGACAGGACGGCGATACAGAAAAAAATATTCCCGGTTTTGAGGGAATCAGCGAAGATCAGAATTTTTATATTAACGAAAAGGGAAACGTGGTCATTACGTTTGAGAAATATTCCATCGGCCCCGGCAGCATCGGCATTCAGGAATTTGAAATTCCCACTGACTACGGCAACTGATCTTACTATCTTCTGAATAGTTGAATAGTCAAAAATCCTCCTTTGCATTTTGTGCAAAGGAGGATTTTTTCTCATTCTTTCTTTATCTCGGCCAACGGTCTTCCTTTTCCATCAGCGGCGGGAACGGATTGTGCGGCTCACACTGATACCAGTAGGCGACGCTGGCCACGTCGTCCTGGCGTTCAAACAATCCTCTATGGCTGACCCCGATCTGCTGAATTGTCACCTTTAAATCTTCCTCAAAGCGGATGGGATCCATAATATGCCAGCGGTAAAAGCCCCGCATAGGCGGGCAGATGTCGTCATGGCAAGGATGCTTTAAGGTTTCGTCATGATGGGAATAATAAGGATATCCCATAAAGGGCGTGCAGTAAGTCTGTTCCAGGGTTTTTCCGGTGCTGTGATCCGCAAAGCTCCATGCGCCGCCGAAATAGTCCTCGGTACCGGTTCCGCAAATTGTGGGGAACTCATCGTCTCCATCCAAATAGAATTTGACTTCTCCTTCTCCCCACCAATAACGTTCCAGTGTAGTCAGGGCAAGATAGGTGCCGATATACTGCCCTTTTCCCTTGACTCCGTCTAAAATCACATAGTCTTCTTTTTTAGTGGTCATTCTCTGCCTGCGCCACTGGGCGTGGAAATAAGCCGCTTCCGCAGGCAGTTCATCATGGAGACAGTAATCGATCTGATAGAAGAAGCCGCCGATTTCATTGGCATGCTGATTTTCTACCGTGATCTTTGCCTTTTTGCGGAAAGGCATAGGGAAATAGCTGTTCATGCCCCGAAGCGGAATCACCGCAATGGGAAGAGACGTTACCCGACAGCCGGTGGCAAATCCGCAGCAGAAAAAGTCTCCCAGCGGCACTTCAACAGAAGGGGATTCCTCCCCGTCCCAGTACATTCTCAATACCAGATCCCGCAGCACAAAGCAGTCCTGCTCGCTGGTGCGGTCGGTCACGGTAATCCAGATATGCTCGATGACGCCGCAGCCATCAATTTCCGCAAGGGTGACTGTTTCGCCCTGAGGCAGGGTCAGACAGGGAGAGCCTTTCCGGGAGGTGCCTAAATGGCTTGCAGCCATTCCGCCTCTTCCCTTTTCCCCTCTTGGATTTTCAGCATTGATCGCCCGGCTTCTTCCGTGATTGGTCATAGGAAGAACGCTCAGCCCGTTCATCAATGGATTATAATACATATTCCCATCCTCCTGACTGTTTAAAGTCTTATCTATTCGTTTTTAGATTGCAGCCGCCAGTTAAAATCAACCAGGCGGGCAAGAAAAATCTCCTTCTGCTTTTTCTCAATCCGGCACACAGAAAGATTATTTTTATTATAGCCAGAATCAGACAAAAAGTAAATCTTTTTCCCACAAAAATCTATCGTTCTAAGCCTTTGAGAAAGTAATAAATTGATTGCACTTTTATTACATTTTTGGGATAAAGTTGAAAGCTATGGACAAGGTTGCTATAATAAAACCAACAGATAGTTCCCTTTATAGACTTCTTAAAACTTCAAGAAAGGAAGCGATAGATGTGACACAAACAGAAAGCCGATTTGCGGCTGCATATAAAAAGACCGGACAAATTATCAGTGAAATCAAAAAAGTAATCATCAATAAAGACGAAGTCATCTCAAAGGCTCTGATGACCTTGTTTGCCAACGGGCATCTTTTGCTGGAAGACGTCCCCGGCGTTGGAAAAACCACTCTCGCCCTTGCTCTGTCCAAGGCGATGGCGTTAGACTGCAAGCGTCTGCAATTTACTCCCGACGTTATGCCCAGTGATATCATCGGGTTCACCATGTATAACAAACAGTCCGGGCAATTCGAGTACCGTCCGGGTGCAGCGCTGTGCAATTTGTTTTTGGCGGATGAAATCAACCGTACCTCCTCCCGCAGTCAGTCCGCCCTGTTGGAGCTGATGGAGGAGCGAAAGGTAACGGTAGACGGTGTGACCCATGAGCTTCCTTCCCCCTATTTTGTCATTGCGACTCAGAACCCCATTGGTTCAGCGGGAACTCAGCCGCTGCCCGAATCCCAGCTTGACCGATTTATGGTTTGTCTGAGCATGGGTTATCCCGATGCGGAAAGCGAAATCGCGATCTTAA
The DNA here is from genome assembly GCA_944382885.1 of uncultured Clostridia bacterium. Taxonomy (GTDB): domain Bacteria; phylum Bacillota; class Clostridia; order Oscillospirales; family Ruminococcaceae; genus Massiliimalia. The sequence goes on from CALWNT010000066.1 coordinate 13,641, forward strand.
AGGGACGGGAAACCCAAGACCCTCTTCAGCAGGTAGAAACCGTTATTGACAGTCAGGAAATTTTGGAAATTCAGAAGTTAATGGAAACCATCTACATTGATGACACCGTGTATCACTATCTGCTGTCCTTGGTGACCGCTACTCGAAACCATCCCTCAATCAAAATGGGGCTGAGCCCCCGGGGATCCCTAGCGCTGATGAGGATGTCCAAAACCTGCGCTTTCCTCCATAACAGGGATTATGTGACGCCGGTAGACTTAAAAGAAATCTTTTTATGCGTCTGCGCCCACCGTATTGTGCTGACATCCAAGGCAAGGGCAAGCAGTTCAGCGGAGGAAATCTTATCGGCTATTTTAGAAGAAGTTCCCATGCCTGACCTGACAAAAAAATGATAGCGCGTTGTTGGAAAGACTGTAGAAAGGATTCGGAGCATGGATCGAATAAGCTCTGAGCATAGAAAAAGCGCTGCGCATGTGCGCAGCGCTTTTGTTCTACTCTTCTTCCTCTTCTTCTGGCTGATCCCAGTTGTGATATACATTCTGTACGTCATCATTGTCTTCCAGGCTATCCAGAAGCAGATTCATCTTACGGATATGCTCTGGATCAGTAAGCTGGGTATAGCTGCTGGGCACCTGCTCTACTTCAGCTGAAATGATTTTATAGCCTTTGTTTTCAAAATATTCACGGACTTCACCACAGCTATTGGGATCTGTATCGATTTCTACCGCATCATCGGTAAATTCAAAATCCTCTACGCCGGCTTCCATACAATCTTCCATGACCGTTTCCTCATCTAAAGAGCCATCCTCATTGTCCAGCACAATAATACCTTTTCTCTGAAACATATAGGACACACAGCCAGTGGTTCCAAGATTGCCGCCAAATTTATCAAAATAATGACGGACATCTCCCGCGGTGCGGTTTTTATTATCTGTCAGCGCTTCTACGATCACTGCTACGCCATTGGGGCCGTACCCCTCATATACCATGGTTTCATAATTATTTTTTTCTCCATCGCCAGCGGCTTTTTTGATAACTCTATCGATATTGTCATTAGGAACGTTATTCTGTTTTGCTTTTGCAATCAGGTCGCGAAGCTTGCTGTTCGCCACCGGGTCAGCCCCGCCTTCTTTTACGCAAACCATAATCTCTCTACCGATTTTTGTGAAAACTTTTGCTCTCTGCGCATCAGTTTTCCCTTTTTTATGCATAATATTTTTCCATTTGGAATGTCCGGACATTTAATACCAACCTTTCTTTTATTAACCGGGTTCTAAATTTATATTATAGCGGAAAATCGGCTTTTTTTCAAGAGATTCCTCTAAAATTATTGTCTTTAGGATGATAGCACCGAAAGATAAACAGAAATTTAGCGCGCTTGTCGGCAAAGCCGACTGGCGCTTTATGGCGAGGGGAAGCCCCCCGCCATAAGCCACCCCCCAAATCTCGCTACAGCGAGATTTGTTGATGTTCGATTCACCGCACATGTCGCTGAATCTAACATCGAAAAAGGGACTCCTATCCAAGTACAGCGGAAAATATTAGTTCCTACCAGCATAGCTGTCAGTCCGAGCGATAAACTAAATTTTTCCTTCTTAACGTGGTTAGAAGAACACTTCAAAGACCCGCACCAAAGCCCCTGCGGCGCTTGAGCAGGGCCCTTTCCACCTTTTGGGCAAACAAAAGGTGCCGGGGTCTGGGAGCCGGTGCTCCCAGATGCTTTCTTCTTTCGCTGAAAGAAAGTGATAGGAAAAAGTTGTGTTAAAATGGAACATTAAATTTCTATTTTTTAAAACAACAATTTTGACAAAAATTTCCCCTGATAATTTTTCTCGCTTTCCATATACTATGATTGTCGGAAATCAATCCGACAATCAGGTGAACAACCAATGGATTCACAATTACAGAAAGGAAGTTTTCTGCCATGTCTCACAGTAAAAAAGCCAATAAACAGACCTCCACCAACAAAAAAGCACCAGAATCTTCTATGAAAAACAATCAGTCTTTTTCTAACAGCGCAAAGGACTGCCATCGTTCTTCCTATGAAGACTGCCGCAAATCTCAGTATAAGAATGATTCCCTTTCCGATTATGAAAGCAAATATGACGCCTATTTTCGGTAAGCCGCAGTTTTAAAATTTCCAAAAATTCCTGTGAATCTCACTGCTTTTTCGAAAAATCATTTCAGCATTCTCTGTCACCGACTCTGAAAAATTTCAAGGAATCCCCCCTTATATGAAGAAGGGGGGATTCCTTATTTACGCATGGGAAAGAAGCGGGAAAAGCAGTTGTCCGTTGGGAAATAAATTTTCTTTTTCTTGGTAAAGGAAAAGCGTTTCATCTTCTTCCTGCCAATCTATACCCACATAGTCGCCGGTTGGAGAAAAATATAATACGGCTCTCTTGGTCTCGGGACGGGCAATCTCATTGAGTATTTGTTCCAAAGAAGCGGAAGTGTTTCCTAAAATCTGATAGCAGGATAATTCTTCTTTTTGGTATTCCGCGATTACCACCAGATCTTCTGATTCCAGATAATAAATACAGTCTTTGGCAAATCCGGAGCAATGGAACATCAGCAGTCCCCAATTATCAGTGAGAGAAAACCTGGAAAAGGGTTCCCCTAGCACATATTTTTCTTTGAGTAGTTTCCGATCCTCCTCGGAATCAATATCCAATTTTCTTACCCGTTGTGGCTGCGGGGTAACGGGAAGAACACATCTGCTTTCTTTTCCTTGCTGGAATCCAAATTTCGGATAAAAATCCAGTACGGTATGATTGGCAAACAGATAAATTCCATCGCATTCTTCTTTCCAGTCATCCAAAACCCGCTGCATCAGATAGCGGGATAACCCTCTTTTCCGATAACCCGGTTCTGTCATAACAGTTCCCAGCTGAATATACAGGCGTTTTTCTCCCTCATACAGAAAGGGCATGCGATTTACCGATACATTGGCCACCGCTTTTCCCTGATCGAATAGGGTATAGGGACAATATTGGTCTGTCCAATATCCTTTTTGAAACCATTCTTCAAAAGAAAGGCCGAAAACAGTATGAGCAAGATGCTCAAATGCAATACGCTCTTCTTCCTGTAGCCGCACCTGATTAGAAAAGCCATAACTTTGTCCATTTAGTAGAATTCTTTCCATAAATTACACCTCTTTCCCGCTTTCTGAGCAAAAAGTTGTCGATTAAAGTCATTCTATCAGCAGCTGCGGAATTTCAGACAAGCTGCTGCAGCAATAATCCGCAGCGGATGAAGCTCCTTGATGCACTAAAATTGTTTGGAATCCGGCCGCTTTTCCGCCTTCTATATCAGCTATCGGATTATCTCCAATCATATAATAAACTTCTGGAAAACCCGCAAGACTCAAAGCATACTGGAAGAGTTTTTTTCGCGGCTTTTCATATCCGATATTGGAAGAAACGATATAACCGGAAAAGCACGGTGATAATCCAAGTTCTTCTATCACAGCCGGCAGTTCAGGATAATTATTGGAGAGGATATAATTGTCATACCCCTTTTCGATACACGCAGACAAAACTGCGTTGGCATCTTCATAAAGCCTATAACTGTTACAATCCAAAATCTGATGCTTAAAGTCTTCCTTTAGCGCCGCATAATCTTTCTGAACAATACGATGTCTTAGAAAAAACAGATCAAATTTCTCAAAAAGATGCTCCCATCATTTTGAACCGGTTTGGTCGGGATAGGCAGTTTCGGGAGTATACCAAGAACAGGCCGTTTTTAAAAAAGCTCTGATTTATTCAGAAGGAATCTCATATCCCGTCTTGTTCAAAGATTGATATAGGGCGGACAAAAATGATTCGTTAGGATGTATGATAGTACCGTCGAAATCCCAAAATAAAGCTTTTTTCAAAATACTCCCTCCTTAAAAAATGAAAACAACCTGTATCGAAAGAAAAAAATTACAGTTTGTTTCTGGATGATATGTTTGATTGTAGCATATTTATCCAGGGAATACAAACCAAAACAGAAATTTAGCGCGCTTGTCGGCAAAGCCGACTGGCGCTTTATGGCGAGGGGAAGCCCCCCGCCATAAGCCCCCCCCCAAATCTCGCTACAGCGAGATTTGTTGATGTTCGATTCACCGCACATGTCGCTGAATCGAACATCGAAAAAGGGACTCCTATCCAAGTACAGCGGAAAATATTAGTTCCTACCAGCATAGCTGTCAGTCCGAGCGATAAACTAAATTTTTCCATCTTCACTTGGTTAGAAGAACACTTCAAAGACCCGCACCAAAGCCCCTGCGGCGACTGAGCGGCGCCCTTTTCCTCAATTTTGGGCGAGCAAAATTGAGCCGGGGCGTGGGGGTCGGTACCCCCACATAGAAAAATAAATTTCTGTTTATTTTTCCACTTTCTAAAAAAACAACTGCCTTCGAGCCAAGCGAATGAAGTTGTTTTTTATCAAATTCGGCAAATTCATTTTGGATTACTTTTCTGAAAGCCGATTTCAAGCAGCCTAAACCTATTCTCCATCCCAAAGAGACTTGAATTTCTCCCAGAGTTCCACTACCGCAAACTGTATTTCATACTCTTGTGGCTTTTCTACTATCTCCGCCTGTTCCGGTGTAAAATTTTCCTCCAGCTCCTGATGAGGCATCGCACAGGGAAGGCAAACCGCCGGATACAGCATACACCACCAATTATGCCCAGCCGCTTCCCCAATGGTGATGCGCACCGCGTCATAATGTCCTGCGGGCAGGGTAAATTCCTCATAGACCCTGGTATCAAAAAACATATTTACCACTTCGGCCTTGACCGGATAGTCATATCCCTGACGCTCTACTTCTTCCTGAGCCGTTTGCTGGATCTGCTCCAAATGCTCCTGAGCGGACTGTTTCGCGTCCTCTAAATTATCCGCATGATAAAATAATTCCTCTGTCTCTTTCAAAACCCGATCACGCACCTTAAGCTTTAACGCCTGGTCCTCCTGGGAATCAGAATTGGCTAATATATGAAGCCGAAGCACGTTCTCTCTAATCTGGGCACATTCCGCCGCAAATCCTGTGGAAAATTGCAGGACTATAGCCGCAATCAGCCCAACACAAATGGCCGCTATCCATTTTTTCATCACAAAACCGCCTTTCCTTTTCTGATTTTTCTTCTGCTGGAGAATTTTCCCAAGAAAAGTATCGGCGGCTTTTACATCCTTTATTCAGTTCATTCAGTTTTCTCCAAAACAACAGGGCCATTGGAATAGGGGCTGCATAAAAAACAATCCGTGTATTTCTGTTTCAGCCTTTGTTCGCATTCATAGGCTTTTTTGCGGTCTAAAAAGAGCCCAAATACAGCCGACCCGCTTCCGGTCATCATGGCCCCCTTAGCCCCGCAGCCCATCATACTGTCTCGGATCATGCGGACTTCTCCCAAGGGACATACCTGCTCTAAAGCATTGTAAAGATTCTCACAGATGGCTCCATAATCCTCCTGCTCCACAGCCTCCACCATCGCGGAAAACCTGTTGACGGGCTTGATCCCCAGCCGGTCAAAATCCTGAAACGCTTTCTGGGTGCTGATACCCCCTCTGGGCTTTGCGACTACCAATGCACTGTCAGGAAAATCTCGAAGCTTTGTAATCTGCTCCCCGATTCCTGCCACCTTCGCCGTTCCCCCGATCAGACAAAAGGGGATATCTGCCCCGATTTTTTCTCCGATTTTCATCAGCTCCTCAAGGGAAAGCGTTTCGCCATACATCTGGTTGAGCGCCATGAGCACCCCTGCTCCGTCGGCGCTTCCTCCTGCCATTCCCGCCTGCTGGGGGATTCTTTTTTCCAGATGAATGTGAAGCCCTCCGGAATGGATGCCCGTGTATTGGAAAAAACTTTCCGCACAGCGATAGGCGATATTTTTCTCATTGCAGGGCACAAAATCCCAATTGCAGGATAACGTAATTCCCTCCTGCCCGACCTGTTCTACTGTGATGATGTCGAAGAGGTCAATCGTCTGCATAATCATTTCCAGCAGGTGATATCCTTTGTCATTCACACCTATGATATCCAGGTAAAGATTCAATTTTGCCGGGGCCTTTACACGAACTTTCTGTAAACTCATGGTTTTCGCCTCCCATCGACGCCCTTTATTTTCGAAACAGTCTGGAGCGTTTCATATCAATCGCCTTCACCGGACACATTTCATGACAGCAGAAACATCGGATACAATTGCTGTAGTCAATCTCGGCCTTACGGTTTTTAATTTGAATCGTTTTGGCCGGACAGCTTTCCGCACATTTGCCGCATCCAACGCAGTCCTTTCTTCGAATCACTGGCTTAGAAGTCAGAAACCGTTGGGTGATCGCCTTGACTGGTTTTTTGAAAATTCCCGGTACATGAGAGACAAAATCAACGCTCATATCCTTTGGAAGTTTAAAATCCGTTATCCGTTCCGGTACAAAACCAACCAGCTCTAATTTCTCCAGCCTGTCTACACACAACTGTTCCGCCATCGCAGCTTTCACGGTTAAAATTTGCTCCGCTTCCAGCCCAATCAGCCAAGTGAGATAATAATCCAGATCATAAGGAGAATCAGAAGCTAAAATCATCCCGGTTTCCCGTTTTGTCCCTCCAGACGGACCGTCCCCTTCCATCGATACCACCGCGTCCGTTAACACAACATCAGGATGTACGGTCTGGCACAGATCGACAAGCATCTGACAGAACAATTCCTTTTGAGGAAAACGCCAGTGAAATTCCGGCTTGGTCAATCCTGGAATACATCCGAACAGATTTTTTACCCCTCCACTCAGACCTGTCATTCCATGACTTTTCAGCTTACAGACGTCAATGAGAAAATCTGCCTGAGCTACCGGATTGATAATCGGAAAGGACTTTACCAATTGGGCCTGCTCATTGACCACATTTTGAAAGCCGGTATCGAAATTCAGCTTTGCACCGGTTTTTTCGCAAACCGCTGCCATACCGCTGGCTTCATAAATCCCCTTCAGGGCCGACGGCGTATACAGTCCTCCCGGACTATCCGCAACTGTAATATCAGTGATTCCCGCACTTTGCAGATACAAAATCACGCCTTCAATCAAGCTGGGATGAGTGGTGGTAAACTCTTCGGGCTTACGTTTCATCAGCAAATTAGGCTTTATGGTCACCCGCATTCCCGGCTTCAGCTTTTCGGTCAAGGAAAAGCGATCTAAATGAATCTTTATCGATTCATTGATTTCTTCCTGACAATAGGTTTTATTTTCTGTAATACTGATTACCGACATCATCTATTCTCCATCTAAAACTATTTTAACCGTCCCTGCCTGCCGCGAACTTTTTACAAGGTCCTCCACATGATCTTTTGGAGCGGATTTTTTTCTAGTATAGCATAATTGTCCCCCTGCGGTAAAGAAAAAAACAGTTTCGTGAGGCAGTTCACTCCCTATCGGCAATGTACTTTTTCGATCAATCTATTTCGGGGAAAGATAAACAGAAATTTATTCTACAGAACCAAGAAGGTTCTGTATTCCCATTTGCCGGGCGTTTCACCCCGGCACCCCGACTTCCTTTTGATCCACGTCAAAAGGAAGCAAAAACGTGCCCCTCGCCGGGGAGGCTATACGAGTCTTTGAAGTTGGCTTCTAACGGAGTACAAGGGAAAATATTAGTTCCTACCAGATAGCCGTCAGCCCAAGCGATAAACTGAATTTTTCCTTCTTAACGTGGTTAGGAGAACACTTCAAAAACCCGTACCAAAGCCACCGCGGCGACTGAGCGGCGCCCTTTTCCTCAATTTTGGGCGAGCAAAATTGAGCCGGGGCGTGGGGGTCGGTACCCCCACATAGAAAAATAAATTTCTGTTTATTTACCTCACAAATCTTACCCCCCTCCAGGGATTTAGCTGCATCAAATCTCTGGAGGGGGGTTATCTTACAGAAAAAATCATTCTTTCTGAATCGTTTTAAAGCCTTCTCCCACTACCTCCGTCGCTGTCGTGACAATTAAAAACGCATTGGGATCAATCTCATGTACGATCTTTTGTAAATGATGGTACTGATTTTGACGAACCGCACAGATCAACGTATTATTGGGATTTCCCGTATAGCCGCCGACCGTAGAGATCTTGGTCACCCCTCTGTCTGTTTCTTCAATGATAGCCGCACTGATTTCATCTCCCTTGGTCGTGACGATTACTACCATTTTGCCTAAATCTACACCGTACAATACTGCGTCAATCACCTTGCCGCAGACAAACATTGAAATGACGGCAAACAACGCAGTTGTTACATCCTGATAGGCATATGCGGCAAAAGCAATGATCACTAAATCAGAGACAAATACCAACGTCCCCATCTTAATATGCGGAAAACGCTTTTGAAGAATTTTATTGCTGATGTCCAGCCCCCCAGTAGAACCGTCGCCCAGAAAAGTAAGGCCGATTCCCAATCCCATAATCGCTCCGCCAAATAAAGCAGCCAGCATGGTATCTCCCACATAAACAGGGAAAAAAGGCATTACATAGTCATAAATCACGGTAAAAACGACTACTGAAAAAATCGTCTTTACAATAAAACCCCGGCCTAAAGAAAAATAGCCCCACAAAATTAAGGGAAGGTTGATCAGTCCTGACAGCAGCCCTAACGGCATACCGGTCAGATAGTTAATAACCGTTGCCAGACCGCTGACCCCTCCCGGAGCAATCTGATTGGGAGCAGTAAAAACATAGACGCTGACGGCAAAAAGCACTGTCCCTGCTAAAATCAAAAAGTATTCCCAAATAGCCCGTTTCACCGAAAGACGCTTCTGCGCCATACCGTTTCACTCCTCTAACATGGTGTAAATAATCGCCAATCTATTTGACCGCACCTAAAAAGGGATTAGGATAATTGTTCCCACAAAATTTCAAACAATTCCTGAATACGGTCTTCTCTTTTCTGAAGATAAAGATAACCAAACAGCGCTTCAAAGCCTGTAGCACGCCGATATTCCTGGGCATCCGCGTTTTTCGGGACATGGCTGCTGTTGGCGTTTCTACCCCGCTTATAAATGGCAATCTCTTCTTCGCTGAGCAAATCCATAATCAGACCGATTGCTTTGGACTGCGCCGACGCGCAAACATAGGCTACCGTATTTTTATGAAGCTTATTGACCGGCATGTTGGCTTTTTCCACCATCTTATTTCTTACCAGCAGTTCATAAACCGCATCTCCCAAATAAGCCAGCACCAAAGGACTATAAAGCTTCGGATTTGTTTCGTTTACTGATGATATCATCCTATCCCTCTTCTCGTCTCTCTTCCTACTAATTTACAAAATCAAACTGGAAACCGGCAATATCCACGGTCTGGCCTTCCTCAATTCCCATCTCTTCCAGCTTGTCAATAATACCGCTGAAACGAAGAACCCGCTGGAAATATTGCAGCGATTCATAGTCCTCCATATTGGCAGTGGCAAGAATCTGTTCCAAAAACGGAGCGTCAATATAATAGATTCCGTTTTCTACTGTAATTTCAAATTTTTGCTCGTCTTCCTTCACTTCTACAACCGGGTCGGGTTCATACTGAATTACCGGAGGCAGAGTATCCAGCTTCTGGGACACCGCCCAAGTAAGTTCCTTTACCCCCTGGGCCGATGCTGCGGAAATCGGGAAAAAGTCATATCCCTTAGATTCAATATAGGCTCGGAATTCCGCAATCTGTTCCGGTGTGGCCAGATCCGCTTTATTTCCCGCCACGATCTGCGGACGCTCTGCCAGTTCTTCACTAAAGTTCTTCAGCTCCCGGTTGATCGCTTCAAAATCCTCTTTCGGGTCTCTTCCCTCGATACCGGAGACATCTACTACATGGACGATCAGCCGGCAGCGGTCAACATGGCGCAAAAACTCGTGCCCCAGTCCGATGCCCTCGCTGGCTCCTTCAATCAATCCCGGAATATCAGCCATAACAAAGCTTTTATCTTCGGACACCTTTACCATGCCCAGCACGGGAGTCAGAGTCGTAAAATGATAATTGGCAATTTTAGGCTTGGCGGCGCTGACTACGCTGATCAGGGTAGATTTCCCCACATTGGGAAAGCCTACCAGCCCTACGTCCGCCAGCAGTTTCAGTTCCATTTCCAATTCAAAGCTTTCCCCAACGCCGCCTGGCTTGGCGAAACGGGGAATCTGACGGGTAGCGGTAGCAAAATGCTGATTGCCCGCACCGCCTTTACCTCCTCTGGCCAAAACCACCGGTTCATTGCCGGAAATATCCGCGCACAGCCGCCCAGTCTGCGCATCCCGCAAGAGCGTGCCCCGAGGAACCCGTATAATCAGATCCTCAGCGCTTTTTCCGGTACAGCGATTGGAACGGCCGTTTTCTCCATTGGCGGCTACAAATTTCCTTTTATAGCGGAAATCCATCAAGGTAGAGAGATTGTCGTCTGCAACAAAAATCACATCTCCACCTTTTCCTCCATCCCCGCCGTCAGGTCCGCCTGCGTTCACATATTTTTCCCGATGGAAGGAAACCGCACCGTTTCCTCCGTTTCCGGCTTTTATCATAATCTTCGCCTTATCAATAAACATCCTATTACCTCCGATTTCCCTGTACCCACAAAATAACCATCACAAAAACACCCGGTACAGCTTTGCGCCTTTGTTTCTTTTTCGTTTGTGCTTTAGATAGTTTCTCCATGTTTTTCAGTTGACCTTAAATCATTGATTTATCCCTAAAAATAATATTACTATCAGTAAAATATCGAGAAATTATCCAAAATTTGATGTTTTATCAAGAACGATAAACAGAAATTTATTTTCCAGAACCAAGATGGTTCTGTATCTAGCTTATAGGGGCGTCGGCCCCCAAACCCCGAGTCTCTTTTGCTTGTCCAAAAGAAACAAAAAGGGCATTCCTCAAACGCCGGAAAGGCTTGATATAGGTCTTAAAAGTCGACTCCTAACGAAGTACAACGGAAAATATCAGTTTCTGCTAGAACAACCGTCAGCCCGAGCGATAAACTAAATTTTTCCTTCTTCGTGTGGTTAGAAGAACAGTTATTAGACCCGTACCAAAGCCGCCGCGGCGACTGAGCGGCGCCCTTTTCCTCAATTTTGGGCGAGCAAAATTGAGCCGGGGCGTGGGGGTCGGTACCCCCACATAGAAAAATAAATTTCTGTTTAATTTATCAAAAACCATTTTTTCTGCTTGTAAAAAAAGCGTGCTTATGAAAGCACGCTTTTTTAAAGTTCATCACTACTGAGCAGCGTATACGCTAACTTTTTTGCGGTCACGACCCATGCGCTCAAATTTTACAACGCCGTCGATTTTTGCAAACAACGTATCGTCGGAACCACGTCCTACATTTTCACCAGCATGAATGTGGGTACCACGCTGACGAACCAAGATATTGCCTGCCAAAACGAACTGACCGTCAGCACGTTTTGCACCCAGTCTCTTGGATTCGGAGTCACGGCCGTTCTTAGTAGAACCTACCCCTTTTTTATGTGCGAAAAACTGCATATTTAATCTTAACATACTTACACCTCCACGTCGGTTAATTGTATTGTTCCAATATAATCCTGCGACAACAGATCCAAATGCAGGAAAAGCGCTTTTAAAAACGCCTCCGCTTCAGAATTTACTTGAAAAAGCCGAAGAGCGATTTCATTTTCTTTCACTGTAACATCCGCTTTCTGACCCAAGATCTCACAGATCCCATTTACCGTCAGTTGCACAGCCGATGTTACGCTGGCACACACGATATCCTTGCCATACTCGGCAAATCCTGCATGTCCAGAAACGGAAAAGCCAATATAAGCATCTTCCCGCTTATACGCCAAAACCCGAATCATAACGATTAAGCGTTGATAGATTCGATTCTTACCTTGGTGTAAGCCTGTCTGTGTCCCATTTTACGTGCAGAAGATTTTTTTGGTTTGTAAGTGAAAACGGTAATTTTCTTACCTCTACCGTTTTTTACTACGGTAGCTTTTACAGAAGCGCCGTCTACATAAGGAGCGCCGACAACCATACCATCTTCTTTTGCAACTGCAACGACTTTGTCAAAATTTACTTCAGTGTTTTCTTCTACACCCAGCTTTTCAACAAAAATTACGTCGCCTTCGTTTACACGATACTGTTTTCCACCTGTTTCAATCACTGCGTACATCAATAAGGCACCTGCCTTTTCTATAATCTCGCTATTCCAAGGCGCATACGCCTATAAAAGCGCATGACTTCAAAAGCCCAGTATATGCGGCCTTATTATTTTATCATAGCCCCAAAGGCTTGTCAAGAAAAACCGCCGATCTGGTTTGTGATTCTTTGCAGTTTTCCTCTTCTCACAGGAAAAAGGCCTTTTACCGCCTTTCCTTTGGCAAAAAGCACCAGGAAAAGCCCTTAAAATACCTTAATAAATTCCGCCGGAATAATATCTTTTACCAGATTCTGGATGTATTCCAAACTGAAATCAGGAGTTTCGCTGCGGATGCCATGCTGGCTCGCCAAGGTATCACTGTACTGAGAATACGGAATCACCTGAATGTTGGAGAATCTGCTTCCGTAGTGAGTAATCAGCGGTTCAAACACCACATTGTCGATGGAGATGGTATTGGTCTCAAAATTCTTAGTGATCTCATACTGCACCATCCCCCCGACCACTCTGGGAGCCGCATCCTGGGCGGAAATGAAATTCCCCAAAGAGTAGACCACAAGGGCCTTTTCTCCATTGGGCTTTGTCAGATACTCTATCGGCTGAAGCACATGAGGATGGTGCCCGATGATGACATCCGCTCCCCAGTTTACCATCTGCTGGGCCAAATTCCGCTGATTTTCTGTCGGCTCATAGGAATACTCATTTCCCCAGTGGACATTGACAATCACTACGTCGCAAACCGCTTTGGCGGCTTCAATCTTCTTTTTCAAAAGATCTGTCTCAGACGTGAGGATATATCTCAGCTCGCTTCCCTCAGGCAAAGAGAGACCGTTTGTATAGTCCGTTGCACCTACATAGCCGAATTTAATGCCGTTGCACTCATTATACTCTACGGTATTGAGCTGTTCTTCATTGAGATAAGCCCCAGTGGTCACGATCTTCGGCGCTTTGGCATTCCAGTAGGTAATAGCGTTTCTCAGACCGGATTCATACATATCGATCATATGGTTGTTGGCGAGATTGACTACGTCAAATCCCAAAGCTTCCAGCTCGTCCCCCACCTCTACCGGAGAGTTGAACTGAGGATAGGAGGATGGTTCCTGCTCTGAGTCGATGATCGTCTCCTGATTGATAGTGGCGATATCCGCGCTGCTCACCAAGTCAGCCATTTTCTCATAGGCAAAAGAAAAATCATAGCCATTTCCGCCTGCCCGCTGATTTGCCTGCTGATAGAGGTTGGAGTGGATCAGATTATCCCCCACTGACAGGAATTTTACTGTTGCCGGAGCCTGTACTTCTTCTTTCGAGGTCTCAGACGATTCTTGAGAAGCGGTCGACACGTCTTCCGAGCTTTCCTGTCCGCCGGACCCAATTTTATGAAACAGCCTCGTTCCCAAAACGATCAGGGCCACTACCAAAACCAGCGCTAAAACAGCAGCTAAAATCCTGCCCCAGCGCAATTTTCCCCTTTTCCGATAAATTTTCACTTGTTTTCCCATTCTGACAGCCTTTCTGATTCAGTTCCTATTATTCAGTCTACCATTTTGCTCATGTCATACAGTCCGGGTTCTTTCCCGATAAGGAACAATGCGGCGTTCACACTGCCCACCGCAAAAATTTCCTTGCTCATAGCTTGGTGCTTTAAGCTGATCACTTCGTCGTGCCCAGCAAAAATCACTTCGTGTTCGCCTACAATAGTACCTCCGCGGACTGCATGGATGCCGATTTCATCCTTATCCCGTTTTTTCCGCTGAGAATGACGGTCGTACATATATTTTTGGGTATTGCCCAACGTCTCGTTAATCGCGTCCGCAATCATCAAAGCCGTTCCGCTGGGCGCATCAATCTTCTGATTATGATGTTTTTCGATGATCTCAATATCAAACTGTCCACCTAAGATCTCAGTGGCCTTTTTCGCCAGGGTAACCAACAAATTGACTCCCAAAGACATATTGAAAGAAAAAAATACCGGAATTTCTTTCGCGCATTCCTTAATGTATGTAATCTGTTCCGGAGAAAAACCGGTGGTAGCCACTACCACTGGAAGCTTTCTCTCTTTGGCGTATTCCATCAGAGGATGGATAAAAGCCGGATTGGAAAAGTCGATGATCACATCCGCTTCTCCCGTATAATCTTCCGGATTCTGATAAATAGGAAAATCGCTGTAAACATTGGTGTTAAGATCAAATCCGGCAGCTACCCGGCAGCCTTCCCGCTCAGATACACACCGCTCGATCACATGTCCCATTTTCCCGTTTGCACCACTTAAAATAATCTGTACCATAAATACACTTCCTCAGCTTTGAAGATGGCAAAAAGGGCCTATGCAGAAGCTGCACAAACCCTCCTTACCAAAATTTTTTTATTTCAGCAAGCCTGCCGCCTGCATCGCTTTTTTCAATTTTTCTCTATCCCCGTCGGACATTTCATATAACGGCAGCCGGCAAGGACCTGCGTTCATTCCCATTAAATTCATGGCTTCCTTCACCGGGATGGGATTGACGTCGATAAACAAAGCGTTCATCAGATTCAAAAGCTTGAGCTGCAGTTCCATGCTCTCCTGGGTTTTTCCGTCAAAATAAAGCTGACAGATATCGTGAGTTTCCTTCGGCATGACATTGGATAAAACCGAAATCACACCTACGCCGCCCAAAGAAAGGATCGGAACAATCTGATCGTCGTTTCCGGAATAAACATCCAGGTTGTCGCCGCACAGATGACGGATCTTTGCCACCTGGGAGATATTCCCGCTGGCTTCTTTAATCGCCACGATATTGGGGATATTGGAAAGCTCCAGACAAGTCTCCGGCGCGATATTCACCCCGGTACGGCTGGCGACGCTGTACATAATGATCGGCAGATTCACACTGGCCGCGACGGTCTGATAATGCTTTACCAGCCCTCTTTGAGAGGTTTTATTATAATAGGGAGTCACCAGCAGCAGGCCGTCTACCCCCAGCCGTTCCGCCTCCTGAGAAAGCTCTACGCAGTAAGCGGTGTCATTGCTTCCGGTACCGGCAATTACCGGAATCCGTTTGTTGGTTCGTTCCACCGCAAAGCGGATCACCTCACGGTGTTCCACGTCGTTTAAGGTCGCCGATTCACCGGTGGTACCGCAAATAATAATCGCATCTGTGTGGTTTTCGATCTGAAAGTCGATCATTTCCCCCAATTTGTTGTAATTGACGGACATATCCTCATTCATCGGAGTTACAATCGCCACACCAGCGCCTTTAAAAATTCGATTTTTCATGTAGAAAACTCCTTTTCACCTGAAAGTCAAGTTAATCCAGATAGCCTTTTGCAGCCAGCAGCTCTGCCAGCAGGACTGCGCCTCCCGCAGCGCCGCGCAGAGTATTGTGAGACATGCAGACAAACTTGTAGTCATACTGGCTGTCTTCTCTCAGACGGCCAATGGAAACTGCCATGCCGTGCTCCAATTCTCTTGCGGATTTGATCTGCGGCTGGTCGTTTTCTTCAAAATAGTGGAGGAAGTGCTTCGGTGCAGAAGGCAGTTCCAATCTCTGAGCCTCACCCACAAAGGAAGCCCATTTTTCTTTGATTTCCTCAATGGAAGGCTTTTTCCCCTCTTCGAAAGACATAAACACCGCGGCGGTATGCCCGTCAGAAACAGGAACCCGCAGACACTGTGTGGTAATAGCCGGACCTTTGGCGTCCTCGATGTGGTCGCCTTCCACTTTACCCCAGAGCTTTAAGGGTTCTTTTTCGGACTTTTCCTCTTCCCCACCAATATAGGGGATCAGGTTATCCACCATTTCAGGCCAGGTTTTGAACGTTTTTCCAGCACCGGAAATTGCCTGATAGGTGCAGGCCAGCACTTCTTTCAGTCCGTATCCCAGCAGCGGATGAAGCGCCGGAACATAGCTCTGAAGGGAACAGTTGGATTTGACTGCCACAAAGCCCCGTTTGGTGCCTAAGCGCTTTCTCTGAGCCGGGATCACTTCCAGATGCTCCGGATTGATTTCCGGCACTACCATTGGAACGTCCGGTGTATGCCGATGGGCGGAGTTATTGGAGACAACCGGGCACTCTGCTTTCGCATAAGCTTCCTCCAACGCCTTAATTTCATCTTTTTTCATATCTACTGCGCAGAACACAAAATCTACCATAGAGGCGATCTTTTCAATGTCTGCGGTAGCATCCATAATGACCATATCTTTCATGGAAGCGGGCATTGGATCGCTCATCGCCCAGCGAGAGCCCACCGCTTCCGCATAGGTTTTCCCAGCGCTTCTCTGAGAAGCCGCCAGCGCCTTCACCTGAAACCACGGATGATTTTCCAGCAAAAGGGCAAATCTCTGTCCTACCATTCCTGTCGCACCAATAATACCTACCTGAAACTGTTTCATTACACATAACCCTTTCCAAACGAAATTTGATTGCCAGACTGCCCCACCGCTATTGGAACAGCGAACCGTTATAAATAAGCGGCTGAAATTGGAGATGAAAAAAACCGGTTGAAAACCGGTTCATCATATTATATAATGGAAAAGCTGGCTGAAGATTCAATATTTGACAATTGCTTTTTACTTTTTCAACCGGTAGCTCTCCATCAAGATAATTGATGACAATCTGATGCCTCTTTAGCAACAGATCAGGGAACTGGCGCCAACACAAATCCCCTTCGGCGGATTCGCCTTTCAAAATATGTTCAGACGGCTTTCGGCAAGCCTCACATATCCCTACTTTTCGACATCCGCGACCTCTATCCGATTCTCCATGTTTGTTGTTTCTATCATATCATCTAAATTTCGCGGTGTCAATTCTTTTATGGAAATTTATCGATACACAAAATCCCATTGTCCTTCTGTCGGCCGTTTTCGGAAATATTTCACAAAAGCGCTGTTACTGTCTGGAAAATGCTGTATGATTTTTTTACGCCCACGCTCGTGCGCCTGTTCCTAGAAGTAATCCTCTTGGCCGACAGAAAAAATCCGTTATATTTTATATTCTATGCAAGATGGAGGATTCCTATGAAAACCAGTGATTTTTATTATGATCTGCCTCAGGAGCTGATTGCTCAAACCCCAATCGAACCCAGGGATCATTCCCGTCTGCTCGTTCTGGACCGAAAGACCGGTGAAACGACAGACCGTCATTTTTACGATATTTTGGATTACCTGAAAGAGGGAGACCTTTTGGTCATCAACAATTCCCGTGTCCTCCCCGCAAGGCTGTATGGCGTCAAGGAAGAAACTGGTTCCCATATGGAACTGCTTCTTTTAGAGCAAAAGGAAAACATGGTTTGGGAAACCTTAGTAAAGCCTGGGAAAAAAGCCCGTGTAGGGGCAAAATTCATCTTTGGGGACGGCCTTTTAAAAGGCGAGATCATCGAAGTCAAGCCGGACGGCAACCGGCTGATTCGCTTTGAGAGCCAGAAAAACTTTTTTGAGGCTCTGGAAGAAATCGGGCAGATGCCCTTGCCGCCCTACATTACCCAAAAATTGGAGGACAAAGAACGGTATCAGACCGTTTATTCCAAAGAACTTGGTTCTTCTGCCGCTCCTACTGCCGGACTGCACTTTACAACGGAACTGATGGAAAAAATCCGCGCGAAGGGAATCAAGATCGCTGAGGTGACCCTTCATGTCGGGCTGGGCACTTTCCGCCCAGTCAAGGCGGAAGAGATCACCGACCACAAAATGCACTCTGAGCACTACTACATTCCCAAAGAAACCGCCGACTTAATTAACCAGACCAAGCAAAACGGCGGACGGGTCATTGCCGTGGGTACCACCTCTTGCCGCACTCTGGAAAGCGTCGCTACCTTTTTTGGCGAAATCAAGGAATGCGAAGGATATACCGACATTTTCATCTATCCCGGCTACGAGTTTAAGGTGCTGGATGGGCTGATCACCAATTTCCATCTGCCGGAAAGTACCCTGATCATGCTGGTCAGCGCTCTGGCGGGATACGATCACACAATGAAGGCCTACGAACACGCAGTCAAAGAACAGTACCGCTTTTTCAGCTTTGGGGATGCGATGCTGATTTTGTAAAAAACAAAAAGGGAAGTTTCTTTATTCGGTACGAATATGGAAACTTTCCTTTTTTATTTATCATAGAAACAAATAGAAATTTATCTTTCTATGCAAAAACAACTTTTCTCTATCACTTTCTTTCGGAGAAAGAAGAAAGCTATGCGGGGAGCCGCCCCGCACGCGGCCTACTTTGATCAGCGTCAAAGTTAGGCAAAACGCTTCACTCAAACGCCGTGAGGGCTTGGAGTGGGTCTTAAAAGTTGTCTCCTAACGAAGTACAACGGAAAATATCAGTTTCTACCAAAACAACCGCCAGCCCGAGCGATAAACTAAATTTTTCCTTCTTCGCATGGTTAGGAGAACACTTCAAAGACCCGCAGAGAGCCGCCGCGGCGACTGAGCGGCGCCCTTTTTCTCAATAGTTGGGCAACTCAATAAATTGAGTCGCAAAATTGAGCCGGGGTGTGGGGGTCGGTACCCCCACAAACGGAGTTTAGAACCCATAGGCTTCTGTAAGATAAATTTCTGTTTGTTTTCCTTTTCCCTTACAATGCCTACGCTCAAATACCAAAGAGAGCCTTACAGGCAATCAGCAGGAGCAAAATTCCCCCGATGATTCCCGCCTTCTTTTCCAGCAGTTCCCCAGCCTTTTTCCCCAAAAAGAAGGCGATAAAGCACATCAAGAAAGTAACACCGGCGATGATCAAAGCGGAAGAAAAAATTGGAAGCTCTAAAATACAGAAACTCAAGCCCACCGCCAATGCGTCAATGCTGGTAGCAAGGGCCTGCATGAGAAGGGTTCCAAAGGTAACGCCGGAATCTGTTTCCTCCTCTGTGTGCAACGCATCCCAGATCATTTTTCCACCGAGAAAGAAGAAGATCGCCGCTACGGTCAGACTGCTGTATCTGGTGAAGAAATCCGAAACCAGAAATCCGGCGTAATATCCGATCACCGGCATGATTCCCTGAAACACACCAAATGTCAGGGCGATGAGAAGCCCTTGCCGAAATTTTCCTTTCTGATCCCCGCTGTTTTTCATCCCGTTGCTGACTGATACGCAGACCGCATCCATAGAGAGGCTGATGCCAATGACAACAAGTGGAAAAATACGCATAAAAAATCCTCCGGTGCTGCATTTTTTACTACTTTATGCGGCATACGGGGGATTTTATGAATCCTTTAGATTCTGCTGTCCAGCAAGGGGACATATTTCTGACGGAATTCTTCAAACCTGCCGGTTTCAATAGCGTCCCGGATTTTTTCCATCAGCGTGTTATAAAAGTAAAGATTGTGCATTACAGCCAAGCGCATTCCCAGCATTTCATGAGCTTTAAACAGATGGCGCAGATAAGCCCGGGAATGCTTCTGACAGGTGGGACAACCGCACTCCTCGTCAATCGGGCGGAGGTCATCCTCATATTTGGCGTTCATAATGTTGCGGATACCGCTCCAGGTATTGAGATGGCCGTGTCTGGCGTTACGGCTGGGCATGACGCAGTCAAATAAGTCCACCCCTCGGCCGACCGCCTCGATGATGTTGCAGGGAGTACCTACCCCCATCAGATAACGGGGCTTGTTTTGTGGCATGTAGGGAGTTACCGCCGAAATGATGCGGTACATATCTTCCTTGGGTTCTCCTACGGCCAATCCTCCGATGGCGTAGCCGTCCAAATCCAGTTTCGCAATCTCTTTCATATGGGCTATCCGGAGTTCGTCAAAAACGCAGCCCTGATTGATCCCAAAGAGAAGCTGATGGGGATTCAAGGTATCCGGCAGAGAATTAAGCCGTTCCATTTCCGCCTTGCAGCGTTCCAGCCAGCGGACAGTCCGGGCGCAGGACTGAGCGGAATATTCATAAGTAGAAGGATTTTCCACACATTCGTCGAAAGCCATCGCGATGGTAGAACCCAAATTGGACTGGATCTGCATACTTTCCTCCGGCCCCATAAAGATCTTCTTTCCGTCAATGTGGGAACTGAAATAAACGCCTTCTTCTTTGATCTTCCGCAGGGAAGAAAGGGAAAACACCTGAAATCCCCCGCTGTCGGTTAAAATTGGCCTGTCCCAGCCCATGAATTTGTGAAGGCCTCCCAGCTTTTTAATCAGCTTATCTCCGGGACGCAGATGAAGGTGATAGGTGTTACACAGCTCCACCTGACATTTGAGCTCGTCCTTTAAGTCAAAGGAGGAAATTCCGCCCTTAATAGCGGCGGCGGTTCCCACATTCATAAAAGCGGGCGTCTCAACCGTGCCGTGTACTGTGGTAAAGGTACCCCGGCGAGCATTCCCCTCCTGTTTCAGCAATTGATACATGTCTTCTCTCCTGATCTAAAAAATTCCGTTTCGGTAAAGGGATTTTTCGCAAAACAAGCGGTACGCCGAAATTCACCTGCGTACCGCTGTGCTATTGAGATTATAGCTTGTTTTAGAAAGAAAGTCAAATTTTCCTGGATTGATCGCTTTTTCGGACGGACTAGTTTAATGGGAAAACACTGCAACTTATCTCAAGCCTCCTGCTGAATAAAGTGATGCTTTGTCTCTCTTAGCAGGATTCCTCCCAACACTGCTATCAGGCACTGCGCCAGAGGAACGCAGATCCAGATTCCCGTCACGCCGAGGAAACGGGGAAGAATCAGCGTTAACAGCAAAAGGCTGGCCGGTTCCCCATAGATCAGCAGATATGCAAGCCGGTTATACCCCACCGCATAGAAGTAAGAAATGGTAATCCGCAAAAAAGAAACGAATAACAGCCCAGGCAGAAAAATCGGCAAAGCCTCCGCCACATCCAAAATTGCCTGGGAAGAGGCACCAAACAAAATGGGGATTCCCCTGCGAAACCAAAACAGCAAAAAGGTGCAAAGAATCCCGGTAAAAAAGGAAAAGAAATAAGCTAATTTTCTCATAGAAAGAACCGTTTTTCTCTCTCCCATGCCATAATAACGGCTTAACAGAGGTTGGCAGCCGTCGCCAATTCCCTGTAACAACAGCTGCACCACACAGACCGCGTAGCTCACCACCGCAAAGCAGGCGACAGCCCGGGCACCCCCAAAGCTGGCCGCCGCCCGATTGACAATCAAAAGGATAAAATTGGGAGACAGAGTCAGTCCAAAGGGGGAAATTCCAACCGTTAAGATGACACCCATCCGCCGGGAGGAAGCCTTTCCTCCCTTGATATGTCTCCACAAATCCATACGCAGCAGAAAGAATACACAGCAGGATAAGGTCACAATCTGTCCCAGCACCGTCGCTAAAGCGGCTCCTCCGATTCCCCAGGGAAGCACCGATACAAACAGCCAGTCCAACACTACATTGGTACAGAAACCCGCTACCATCGCAATCATGGCATAAAAAGCCCCGTCGTAATTTCGAATCAGCGGAACCATCCCTGTCCCGAAGATCTGAAATACAGAACCAATTCCAATCACAAACAGATAATCCCTGGCGTAATCCAAAATGACGCCTTCCGCCCCAAAAAGCTTGAGCAACCAAGAAGAACAGGTCAACAAAAGGACAGTGAGCAAGACCGACGCTCCCCCTAAAAGAAACAACGTTGTTCGGAAATAATCCTGCTGTTCCTGCTCTTCTCCTCTGCCAATCGCCATTGAGATACGGATCGCGCCGCCCATACCAATTCCCGTACCAGCAGCCTGCAACAGCGCCACCAAGGGATAGGCGATATTGATGGCCGCCAAACCGTTGTCCCCCACATTTTGCCCGACAAAAAAGCCGTCAACAATGGCATAAATACCGGAAAATAAAAACGCCAGCATGGAAGGCAGCACAGCCCGCAAAAATTGTTGTTTCATCTATGGTTTCTCCTTTCCTCTTCAAATAGATCGCAAAACAAATTGGCGCTTTGATTCATCTGTTTTCTTCCACGCTCCCCCATCCGTTCCATTACTTTCCCTTCCAGAACGGAGAGCTCGCCAATCATTTTGCGGGCATATCTTTCCCCCGCGTCCGTGAGGGACAGAATTTTCTTCCGGCCGTCCGCGACGGATGGAACACTTTTTAAATATCCCTTCTGCCCCAATCCCTTTAAAATGCTGTTGACCGTTTGTTTCGAAAGAATCCATTCCTCACAGATCTGCTTTTGGGTACAGCCCTGCTTCTCCAAAAGGGTATGCAGCACATACACGGTATACTCGCTCACACCGTGCTCTTCCGCCCAATCATGATACAAAGCGTTCATTCTTCTCCACCAGGAGTAATAATCCTGAATGTCTTTTGGAAAAGCAGTCTCCATATTCTCCTCCAATTAGTCCGAATTCGTACTAATTTTATCAAGGTTCCTTCTGTCTGTCAAGGCTTTTGAGAAGAAAAACACCGCTTGAGGCTCTTAGGATTCTTTAAAAGGGGCCTAAAAAAAGAAAGAAGCCGGTTCGGCCTCTTTCTCTTTCTAACCGCGCCCTCAAGCAAGGGAGCGCACAGTCTCTCCTGAAATTATAAGATAATCACTAAATACTTAATTGCTTTTCGGGATTTTTGTACTCAATATTCAAATTGCACACCTTATTCATAATTCCCGATCAAACAGATATCATATGTATTCTCCTTAATCGTCATTTAAGTTTCTTATAACAATATAATATGTAATTGCTCCCGTTATACAACAAAAACATAATTTTGATAACAAAATCGCCAACGTTCTTTTGGGCATTTTAAATCCCTATAAAATAATGGTTTTAGACGTTCTAAAACATAGTATTACTTTATCATAAGAACATATTATTATAATTTTTCGTATACCAAATTTACACTCTCTTGATTTGGATTCGAGGACAACTTTTTCTTCACTTGGAGCAAAGATTCTTCATATCCACCTTTATCTATCTTGCCCCTTAAAAAAATTTTTTCACAGTCTGGAAACTTTACAGTAACAAGCGCAAACATCTCTTCTCCTGTAATTTTCGTAATTACTCCCTCACCTAAATGATTATGCTTTATATGTTGCCCCAAATAAATTGTCTTTTGTTCCCTGTTCCCTGTATATCTATCAACCATATATTTTATAAATGATCGAAGAATATAAATATAATCATCAAAATTGCATTCTATTTCTTTAAAGCATCTATTCCTCCATTCCACTGCACTGCCGTTTTTTTCAAACAAATCATTGATTTCAGAACATATAAATGTTATTCCTGGCACAATAAAATAAGCAAATTCTTTGGGAAAAGTAAATTTTTCATGTTCTTTCCAATACTTATCTTTTCCTATCTGAATATGTAATAATAAATGTTCCAGATAATTACAGTAAACTAATCTTTCAGCTTTTTGATACTCATAAGGCTGTTCCCTGGCAAAATAGCTGTTTCCAAGATTACATCCTTTATCTTCATCAATATGATGACAAAACAATCCCTCTTTTGTTCTTGTTATTCTTTTACTTTTCGTTTTACATGTTACATTAGTAAAATAATCGTACTTAGCTGCTCCATATTTTTCTTTTAAATATCCCACTAATGTTTCGTAATTCATGCCCATTTCCGTCAATATCTCATTATGTTCCATTTTCTATACCTCTTTTCAAAAATTCTATACAAAATTATTTGCATTTCTATGATTCACGAAATGACTGCGTTTCCAAAGAACGTCCGATTCCCTGGGCAATCTCCTCAATCTGCCGGAGGGACATCGTCTGCAAAGAAGAGATCCCCTTTGCTTTCTGAATCCATAAGGAAAGCGCATCCCGATTTTCTTCCGGAACCTTCCCTTCTTGGATCTTTTTTTGCGCCAAGGCGGCTTGTTCCTGTAATCGTTCATAAGCCTGAAACAGCTGATGTTCCTCTCCGATTTCTTCCACCAGATGAGAAAGGGTCCAATCCCTGTTATGAGGCGTTACCATTGCCTTAAGCGCCACTTTCTCTGCTTTTTTGCTCTCTAAAGCGGACAAAAACCGATTTACCCGCTCCTGAGGCAGCGACATCACCATCATTTCCGGAATCTGCTCTACCAAGTCCTCCGCATTCTGCTTTCTTTCCTGGTAACCGGGCAATCCCGCCAAAAAGCCGAGCTTCTGGGAAAAATCCTGCTTTTCCAAAAGCACCCATTCGATCCCCATCTCCCGCGCGGTCTGAGAAAGAAGTTCAAGCTTTTCCTTTTGCGGATCGTGGGAATAATATAACACCCGTTCCGGATCCTTTTTTATTCTGATTCTCGCTTTCATTGTCTTTCGCTCCTGTTCACTCGATTCTGCTTGATCCTAATCATAACACGCCGTCCCATTTCTTTCAACATCCTATGAATTCTACTGGAGAAAAACGGCTGGAAATTTTCTTTTTATTTTTCGATTGCCCTAAGGCACGAAAAGGGATATAATAAAATCAGTCATTCTGTGGAGGACAGTTTACTGCTTTTTCCGTCATAAGAATACAGCTTTTTCTGATAAGGAGCGTATCTATGGATCAAAAATCATTATTGCCAGAGCATTATCTTCTGGCTGACACCGCCGCTCTTGCCGGAGAAATTATGCTGCTGGCAGGCGCAGAAACCACCCGAGTGGAGGATACGATCCGCAGGATCTTAAAGACCTCCGGCTTTGAGCGTTGTGAAGTATTTGTCGTCACCACCGGCATTATGCTTACGTTAGAGGATTGGCGATACGGCACGATCAGCCTGAACCGCCGGGTAGAAGAAAAACAAACGAATTTAGGGAATATTGACAAGGCAAACAGCATCTCCCGGCAGTTCTGTTCCGGTCAGCTAAGCCTCCAGGAGACCTATCATCAGCTGAAGGATATGAAGCCGGTAACTTATCCAGGCTGGCTGGTTTCTCTGTCGATCATTCTTACCGCGGCCTGCTTCACCTTGATTTTAAAAGGAGGTCTCATAGAGTGCCTCACAGCCGCTTTCAACGGCATCTATTTTATCCTGGCAAGAATCGCCAATCGAAAGCTTCGCCTTAACAGCTTTGTCTTTAATATGGCAGCTTCCTTTTTGATGGCCTTTACCACTATGCTGGTTCAGAGCGTCTTTTATCCTCCCCTGGAGCTGGAACCGGTTATCGCAGGCTCCATCATGGCGCTGCTCCCCGGTGTGGCGATGACAAACGGAATTCGGGACACGTTGGAAGGAAATTATATGTCCGGCTCTGCAAGGATGATCGAAGCCTTTGTCATCGCTGTTTCTCTGGCTTTGGGAATCGGTGTCGGGCTGTCCGCCTGCCGCATTCTGCTTGATGCTTTCTAAAAGGAGGTTCTTCACATGCTTTTTTTACTCTTTCATGCTCTGGGCTCATTTGTGGCAGTCTTGACCCTGAGTTTGATCTTCTGTGTTCCCAAACATTTTCTGATTTATTCCGGGATTGTGGGAAGCATTGGCTGGACAATCTATATTGGATTGATGGAGACCGGTCTCAATGAAATGCTCAATATGTTCACCGCAGCGCTTTTGGTCGCGGTCATCTCCCATTTATTTGCTAGAATCTTCAAAGCTCCTGTTACCGTTTTTTTGATCCCGGGTATTCTTCCTCTGGTTCCGGGAGTTGGGATGTACCGTATTATTTATTATATTTTACAGGAAAACAGCACGATGGCAGGTTACTATTTTCTCTATACGCTGCAAATGGCAGGCATGATTGCGATTGCCATCTTTATTACAGATACGTTCTTTAAAATATGGAACAAAACCCATCAAGGCTGATCCGTATTCAAGAAAATATCGGGGCTCGTCTTTCATTTGGAAAACGAGCCCTTAATTGATTCGTCAAAGCAGCGTCATGTCTAGCGAAATAGCTGCTGAAAAACAGACGATTAGATGATTAGATGATTTATAAAACAAATGAAAAAGCAATTATTTTACCAATATTAGCTCCTTTTGAGGAAAGAACAAAAATGACGCAGTCCCGTCCAGGCGCTCCATTCTGCCGAGAGCCAACAAAAGAGAGTATGTCTTAATTCAGAAAAAGAAAACCAGTGAAACGGTAAATAATTTTTCTTAAAACGAAAAAATCGGAATGAGTGTTACTCATTCCGATTTGGCTGGGCTAGCTGGATTCGAAACGTTTGTTTTCAACATATTTTATTATTTCTCAAAATGCCGCAAACCCGCATTTTAACTGCATTTCTCTTACTATCTGTTTTGAAAATTACCTGCTCAAAAAGCAATATTTCGAAAAATTCGTGGATAATTCGGGGATGAATCTCATTTAATATTTCTTAATTGATTTAAAAAATTCTCTTTACAATCCATCCAAAATATGTTATATTGCAGTACGGACATTCTCGCCTACTACATTAGAGAATGGCCTTCGGCCGGCTGGAAACAGTCGGTCGTTTTTTGTAAAAAAGAAGGAACCAGATTTCTCTGATTCCTCCAAGTATACGTCCGCAAACGTATACCCCAATTACTATCTATTATACTATAAATTTCCTTAATAAAATATTATAAATCCATATACATTGGAGTGCATCCATCAAGATATCTTTTTTTATCGTGCGCAAAATATTCAGCTAAAGGTTTAAACGAATTTCTTTTATAAAACTTCACGGCATAATCCACAGAATATAATAAAATATAATCTGCACCTATTGTTTCTTCAGATATTTTTTTACAAAAGGCAATTGCATCACATAAAATTTGATCGCTTAAATAAAATATTTCTCCATCATCTTCTAGCATGGGGAATTTCTGGTATTTTTTTGCTACAGCGAAATATCTGATTTCAATCGCTGGGAAAGACTGTCTTACTGAACTGTCTTTATACACTAGCGAGGAACAACTCAAAGTCATAAATGCCAACACATCATTGTTATCTGAAAGGAAAAGGTATGTTATTCCTGATTCTTCATTACCCCAAGATTTATATTTCAGAAAATCATCAATAACCTCATTACCACAACAAAAACTGCCGATCAAATCACTATGCTCGGCAGTTAAAGCTACTAACTCATAATTTACACTTTCAATCCCGTGGTTTGCGTCAATGCTCATTATTTGTTAAATTCACCCTTTTTCACAGATGGAATATATCCAAATTTTTTAGCCCGTTTCATTGCTTTGTCAAATGCTTTATCATCCTTAGATTTCTTGAATTGCTCAACCTTTTTTTCATCAATCTCAAAAGATAGGTTTAAAGGACGTGCTAAAACAGCCATGTCATTTACCTCCTTTTCTCTCATTCATACCACCTCCACAAAATTATGGGCATTGATAGTATAAATGATACAACTATTTACATCATAAAAATAACAACACAAATAGTGCTTCCTTTTACCCTTATTATAATAATTTATTTTCGTGTTGTCAAATGTTAATTTATACTATCACTACAATATATTTATTCTATCAAAATCTATAATAATACAATTTTCAGTCTCAAACCAGCATATTTTACCTTTACAAAAACAATATCATATCTAACTTATATTCTCCAAATTTTATTAAAATAACAAAAAAGCCGCCGAAGGTTATCCCCCGGCGGCTCTCGTTTTGTCCATCGTATCTATTTTTTCTCTATGCTTTCTGACAATAAGTCCCGTCCTGATTTCTCAGACACACCCAGCCGGAAGGAGTTCTGGCCCAGGATTCCCCTGGAAGGTTCCTCACTTCCTTGGCGGTGAAGACTACGCCTTTTACATATCCTCCTTGTGCTCTGGCAGAATCGGTAAGCTGGGACAGGGATTTTACCGGATACCCTTTCCCCGGCCCGGTGCGGACGTTTAACCGGTCGTCACAGATCACCTTGTAATTTCCTGTCGTATAGCTGTAAGTAGGCACTACCGGGGCGGTGTACTTCTTCACATAAGTGCCGTCCTGATTCTGTAAGCAGACCCAGCCGGAGGGCGTCCTTGCCCAGGATTCTCCCGGGAGGTTCTTCACCTCTTTGGCGGTAAAGACTACTCCCTTTTTGTAGCCGCCCTGGTCCTGCGCGGACTGAGTCAGCTGAGAAAAAGATTTTTTAGAGTAACTTGTGCCCGGACCGGTTCTCACATTCAGGCTGTTGCAAATGATCTCAT